>JAFOAB010000027.1 GCA_017382555.1 Clostridia bacterium | reverse complement strand
CGGCACGCTTTCCGATAAGTGCAAGTCTAAAATGGGCAAGCGCAGTCCCTTTATCCTTTTCGGTACTATTATCGCCTGCATCGCCTTTGTTTTGATGAGCGTTGCGGATAACAGCCAGCTTAAGCGCATCGAGGCTGTTGCGCCGACTGCGGAAAATGCGCAAACAGTGCTTTATAACGAGAATTTGACAATAAAGACTCCAGATGGAGAAGAGGTAGTAATTTGCGAGCGCTTTACGCTTGACGAATACGCAGGCATAAAGATGAAGACAGAGGACGGCAATGTAAGCGCGGAGTATACCGATTACGTTGTTCCCGCACGTCAGGCGTATGCCGCACGTGTAACGCAAGCCGATCCATCCTCGCTTATATTCTTCATTGCAATGCTTCTTATTGCGCTTCTTTCCATGGCGACCTTCCGTTCACCTGCGGTTGCACTTATGCCGGACGTTACGATAAAGCCTCTGCGCTCCAAGGCTAATGCAATAATCAACCTTATGGGTGCTGTCGGCGGTATAATCGTTTTGGTGCTCGGCATCGTTTTCGGTACCGGAAGTGCGCAAAACGCGCTGATGAGCTATACGGTGTTCTTCGTTATTATCGCCGCTGTGATGCTTCTTTCCCTCGTTGCATTCCTCATTACGGTGCGCGAGCCTCGCTTTGCCCGTGAAATGCAGGAAAAAAGTGCAGAGCTTGGTATAGATACCGCAGATGACGAGGAAAAGGGAAGCGGCGGAAAGATGAGCAAAAACGAGTTCCGTTCCTTGCTGTTTATTCTCGCCTCCGTAATTCTTTGGTTTATGGGATATAACGCGGTAACAAGCAAGTATTCCGTGTACGCATCCACCATCCTTAATCTTGATTACAACACAACGCTTACGATAGCAAGTGCGGCGGCGATAGTTTCTTACATCCCGATAGGAAACATCTCCTCCAAGATCGGCAGAAAAAAGATGATTCTTGCAGGTGTTGTAATACTCGGCTCCTCCTTCTTCGTTGCTTCGTTTATGAGAAGCGAGTCGCCACTTTGGCTTATGAACATTCTCTTCGCTCTTGCCGGTATTGGCTGGGCGGCTATTAACGTAAACTCCTATCCGATGGTTGTGGAGCTTTCGCGCGGCGGAGACGTGGGTAAATACACGGGCTTCTATTATACCGCAAGTATGGCGGCGCAGACGGCAACCCCCATTATAAGCGGATTCTTTATGGATATAAAGATGACCTCGCTGTTTGTGTACGCAACTATCTGCGTTGCGTTTGCGTTCCTTACCATGATGTTTGTCCGCCACGGCGATAACAAGCCTAAGGCATAAGGAGAGCTATTATGGTAGCAATTTATATAGTATCGGCTATTGCCATCATATGTGGTATTTACCTTTTTCTCATCGCTCCGAGCGGAAGAAAAAAGCAGACCGCCGAGTTTTTTGAAAAAAACGGAATCAATTACGCGCATCGAGGTCTGCACGGCAACGGCGTGCCCGAAAACTCGCTTGAGGCGTTTCGCCTTGCATTTGAAAACGGCTACGGTATGGAGCTTGATCTGCACGTAACTGCGGATGATAAGCTGTGCGTCTTCCACGATGGGACGCTCAAGCGTATGTGCGGAGTTGACGGCAAGGTGGAGGAAAAGACCGTGGAGGAGCTTCGCCGGATTCGCCTTGCGGGTACGGAGCAGTATATCCCCACCTTTGACGAGGTTTTGG
>JAFOAB010000341.1 GCA_017382555.1 Clostridia bacterium | reverse complement strand
GAAGCATAATTGAACGCATCGGTACAACCAAAAATTGCTTCACATTCGATATGGTTTTTATCCTCGGTCAGCGTGAAATAGTTTTTATCACACTCAAGCAATTTCAAAATTTCATCGTAATACTTTTGAGGTTCAAGGAAGATACCGAACTTGCTGTTTGCCAGATATTCACTCAGATGCTTATAAATAAAGCTTATATTTACATCTTCTTTCAATTTTATCACGAAAAGATTTCTAAAACTCATAATTTTGCCTCTTAATACGGAAATACCTCGCCGGTTTTACCATTCCAATACCACTTCCCATTGTGTGGCCACCATTTAAATTTATAACACAGGGGACGGTTCTTTGTGTTCACAAGGAACCGTCCCCTGTGTTCATTTCGCGCAGAGAAGTTCTATCATCGCGGAGACGAGGCTTGCGTTTGCCTTGAGGGTGAGAAGCTCCTGAACGCGGGAGTGGACGGGGGTATTCTTGGTTGTTGTGGCGAGGAGCTGTGTTTTTTGGTTATACATACACTGCGCTTTTTCGAGTAGCTCGTAGGCGGTGTCGCGTACCTCGTTTTCGGGCAGCTCACCGTCGCCTGTCAGAGTTACGATTACCTTATCACCCGTCTTTATGCCCTTGATCTCGGCAAGCACGGTGCGGCGTCTTTCATCGTAGGTATAATCAAGCGCATGGGTGGTGCCGTTTACGTTTGCGGTAACGGCTTTGGGCCTTGTAAAGGCAACAAAGCTGAATTTGTAATCGCGCTCTGCGGGTACGCCCTCGCACGCCTCGGGTGTGAAGGTGAGGCGGGACTCCGTACCGTAGGCGAAATCAAAGCTTGTGCGTGCGCAATCGAGTGCGTCGCCGCTCTTGCCGTTATCCTCTATCATCGTAAACGTGCCGTTATCACCGCCGAAGATGCGAATCTCAAGCGCCTTCGGGTTTTCGGTGGAGTTGCCGTCCGCTTCTGCGAGAGGGACAATGCTACCCGCTTTTGCAAACACGGGGATATCCTCGATACGGCGGTAGACCTTCATCTTGCGGTTTCCGCTGTAAATTCTGCCGCTGAAGAAGTCGATATAATTTCCCGCAGGCAGCCATACCTCGGCAGATGCGAGACAGCTTTGCTTATCGCACGCCTCGGTAATGGGGGCGACGATAAGATCGCCGAAGAGGTACTGATTTTTAACGGAGAAGGCTGCGCCATCGCGTGAATATTTATGGTACATGGGGCGGAACATCGGAATTCCGTCCGTGTGTCCGCGGTGCATCATCGTGTAAGTATAGGGGATAAGGCGGTGACGCAGGCGGAGATAATCGGTGATTATTCCCTCGCATTCGCCGTACTTCCACGGCTCCTTGGAGTTAAAGGGGTTTGCGGTGGAATGCAGACGGTTGATAGGGGAGAACACACCGAACTGCACCCAGCGCGTTTGAAGCTCGTTGTCGTGATATCCGTCCATATGTCCGCCTATATCATGGCTCCACCAGCAGTAGCCGAGGTTTGCCGCCGTTGCGGTAAAATACGGCTGGAAGGCAAGGCTTTCCCACGTTACGTGCGTATCGCCCGAAAAGCCGGTGGGATAGCGGTGCGAGCCGGGGCCCGCATAGCGGGAGAACAGAAGTCCGCGCTCGCCGCGACGGGTGGAATCCGTGTAGTGGCAATGGTTGAGCATCCAAAGCACGTCGTATCCCGGTATGGAATAGCCGCCCTTTTGCTGCCAATCTATCCACCAAAAGTCCACACCCTCGCCTTCAAGCTTGTTAAGCACGGTCTTGAAGTATCCGTCCATAAAGCTTCGGTCTGCGGCGTCAAATTCTATCTGCTTGCCGTCTGCCTCTCTTCCGAGATATTCGCAGAGCGCGGCATAGGTATCCTCGTATGCGCGTATTCCGTCACGCGGGTGGAGGTTGAGGGTGGTCTTAAGCCCCCTTCTGTGCAGGTCGGCAAGGAAGTCTGCGGGGTCGGGGAAAAGCTCTCTGTTCCACGTATATCCCGTCCAGCCGCTTCCGTATTTTACGGGGTCGGGCGTTTTGGTTATATGCCAGTCCATATCTATAACGGCAACGGAGAAGGGGATATCCTTGCTTTCGAATTTATCCATCAGCTCTCTGTACTCGCCGTCCGTATACGCGTGGTAGCGGCTCCACCAGTTGCCGAGGGCATAGCGTGGCAGAAGCGGAACGGGTGCGGAAAGCTTATAAAAATCGGAGATGCATTTTTCGTAATCGCGTCCGTAGCCGAAGAAGTAGAGGTCGATCCTGTCTCCCGTAACGGGAACGGGCCAACCGTCCTCGCCTATGGCTATCGTTTGGCTGTCGTCAAGCGTTGTGAAGCTTTGACGTGCAGAAAGAAGTCCGTCTCCAAGCGGGGTGGCGCCGTTGATGGTATCAAGAGTGCGAACGGTACCGCCGAGGGTATTGGGCTTTGCACCGTAGCGCCAATCGCCCGTGCCGTCCACAAATATCTGCAATCCGTGCTCGGAAAATTCCTCTGCGTTATAGCGGAGGTGCAGGTGCTTCGTTTTTACGTGCAAAATGCCGTTTTCCGTGTAGCTGTCGAATGCGGGAGTATCGAATGCGCGGTTAAACGCAAGTCGGGTCGCGCGGTCCTCAAATACGCCATTCTCGCTGTACTCAAGGCGGAGCATTTGCTCCGTTAATACCGTAATGCGGTACTTTTCGCCCTTAATTACGTAGCGCTCGTCAGCCTTCGGGTTCATTTTGAAGGATGAAAGGTTGAAAATGGACATATATCAAAATCCTTTCAGAGTTATCACTTTATCGGGATCCACTTGGAGTTGTCGGTGGAGTGGAGGTTGTCGATGGCGTCCGTCTTTGCGGGCTTGCCGGTATCCTTATTGGAGATTGCGGCGTACACTCTGATTTCCTCGGGGAGGTATTCGGCGGGGATCAGCATCTCCGTCAGCATACCCTCGTCGGTATCGGAGCCGTCGTCAAGCGTGCCGAGCAGGGTGCTTGCACACTGTACGGTAATGTCCTTGCGAGATCCGTCCGCAACGTACTCTGCCTTTACGGTTCCGTCCGCCTTTGCTACTATCTCGATGCAGCTTATCTTGTTGTGGGGAAGCGCGATCTTCAGGGTGAACTCGTCATCGGAGCAGAGATCGTAATCAAGGCGGTCAACAAGCACACCGAGACCCGCATCGCATCTTGCAAAGCGTACGGATACCTGCGCTTGAGATTCGCTGCCGATAAACAGCGATTCGGTAACGCTTTCCCATTCCGCACCGTTGCCGTCAACCGTAATATTATCTAACTTCGGTGCCGTTACTGCGTGGCAGAGGTTTGCCTTTTGCGTTGTGATGTAGAAATCGGTCTCGTCCTTTGCGGAGCTGAACGGCTCGCTACCCGATGCAAGCACCGTGTGGCCGTTTGAGAGCATCTCGTAGGAGGAGAAGTTCTTGAGTAGACCGAGCTTTATGGGCGTTTTGAAGGTGCGCGCCTCGGGGTCGCCCACGCAAAGGTGGAATACGTTGCTGTAATTGTACTTCAGAAGCGTTTCGCCGGAGGGGAACTGATCGATGTAAGGACCGCCGCCGCGTGTGAAGTTCTCGTTCTTATCCTCGGGACCTACACCGTCCTTCGGGATGCTTACGGACCAGTTGTCGTCTGAATAAGCAAGGGTGATACAGCAGGTGCCGTCTCTGTCAAGTCGGCTTTCAAGCGCAAGTGCAAAGGTGCCGTTCTGCAGCTCTACTGCAACGGGCATCTGGTCGGTATAGAACTGCACGTTATCGTAAAATTCGGTTGCCTGCTTTGCTATTACCTGACCGGAGTAGGGAACCTTGGGGTTGCCCGTCCACGTTACGCCGTTATCGTAGGAGCGCAGGAGCGCGGTGCCGGTGGAGGTGTTGTTGCCGTTGGGAAGATTATAGCGCGTGGTATTGGTCCAGTAAAGCTGTACCTCGCCGGAGCGGAGCTGAACGAGATACGGCTCCCACGCAAGACCGGTGGAAACGTTTTCGATCTTCGACCAGGTATTTCCGTTATCCGTGGAGCGGCGAATCTCTATACCGCCCATGGAATTGTTCTTGAGGTAATCGGGGGTGATTCGCCAAGCGGCGCACACAATGATATCTCCGTTTGCAAGAACTACCGCATCGGGATTTGCGTACTTCTTGGTTTCGGTTGGCTGGAATACCGTGGAATAATTAGACCAAGTATATCCGTCCTCACTGCGGAGCATTCTGACTCCCTCGCCGTTCTTCTTTTCGTTATAAAGCATAATGAACGTGCCGTCGGGAAGCTGCTTTATGCGGACGTAATGCGCCTCGGTGGTGTAGGTGGATCTCTTTTCCACGCGGTTTCTGGAGCGAAAATCCGCCTCTATGTAGGAGTATTCGT
>JAFOAB010000026.1 GCA_017382555.1 Clostridia bacterium | reverse complement strand
GTAGTATTTGGGATTAGTTCCGAAGGTGCCGTCCTTTTCGAACGCAACAAGGTAAATACCGCCCAAAAACGTTCCGCCGTCTATTGTCGCGTTTACGTTAACGTATCTCGCTGATTTTTCACCCGTAAGTATCAGCTTTTCGTGGAATGTACCGCCGGTTACGCTTATGGTGGTGTTGAGATATTTGCTTGCAGAGCCGGTACCGTCGTTACCGCGCACTCTCTGCCAGTGTCCGCTTTCCACGGTAAGCTGCTGATTTCCCGCACCGCCTACGATGGAAAGGTACGTCTCACAGCCGTTTGCAAGCGAGCATTCAACGCCCTTGCCGATGTGAAGCGCGTAACCCTTCATGCTTATGGAGTTATAGGGATACATATTGGTTGCTCCGCTTACAACGGAGGTAATGATGCGTACGTTCTCCAGCTTGAGCGCACAGCCCATAGTAATATTTTTCGTAATGGTTATTGCCGCAGAGGAGCGATAGTCCTTTCCGCCGTACACGGAGGTGATAGTAACGGTGCCCGTGTTTGCGGGAGTGGTCAGCGAAGAGGACACGCTTACGTTACCGCACACGACGATGGTTCCGCTCGCACCGCCGAGCAGCTCGAATGCCTTGGAAAGATTTTTTACAGCACTGCTTGCGCTCGCACCGGTGTTACTGTCGTTTCCGCCGCTTTTAACGTAAACGACCTTTTCCGCCGCCTCCGTCTGAACGGGCGCAGGAATAACTGCAAATATCATTAATAAGGAAAGTAAAAATGCCGCTAATTTTACCGTTTTGTGCATAATTTGCCTCCAATAACTATATTACTTGATTTTATCATAACATTTTCGGTAAATAAATGCAACAGAATATTTCACTTTGCGTTAAAAATATTATATAACACACACTTGAGGCATTGCTTCCGAAAAATACAACTGACAAAATTGAATTTTACCTTGAAATAAAAAGTGCTTCGTAATAAAATGTATGTGTACACCGATTTAGTTTAAAAAGGCGGATTTTTATGAAAAGAGCTATTTGCATATTATTATCCTTATTAATGCTTGCATCCTGCGGCATTTCGGGAGGTGGAACTGTGACGGATCCCATTATCGATACCACGGTACCCACCGACCCCGTGACCACCGACCAAAATATTACAGATAATCCGGAAAATGCCGATTTTTACATTATTTCGGCAGAGGATTACCGCGACAAAACAACCGCGGCATTCCTTTCCAATATGATAGGCTTCCTTTCCGACTACAAGTACGTTTGGAACAGCGATATGACCCCCAAGATCTGTATGCCCGACACGTGGTGGCGCGGCATCTGCACCGGTAACGATGCACCCGACAATCCCTATCACTCCAAGATAGTTAAGCTTTTTTATAATGAAGAAACTCAGCTTTGGGAGAACTGGATAGCGGATGCATACAGCATCGACGTGCTCAGCCAGCACATCTTAAACGATATGTACACCGCCTACGGCACTACCGTAACCAAGGTCATTACCGAGGGCTGGGTAAAATACTCCCCTTGGGATATGGGCGGCGGTAACCGCACCGCAGGCGCATACAACCTTGCCGTTAAGAAGGGATATATCTCCCCCTACCTCGGAAACGCCGAGTACGGCAACAGATACCCGTGGTGCCAGGAGCCTTGGATAGGTAATGACGGTATGGGTATGACGGCGGCAGGTATGCCCGATCTCGCGCTTGACCTTGCCTCTATATTCGGTAGAGTTACAGGTGATTCCGATAACGTGGAATGGCTCGATTTTGTTGTTGCGATGTCCTCCATGGCTTATTTTGAAAGCGATATCCCCACACTTATCAAGACCGCAGCCTCCCTCTTCTCCGAGGATTCGTGGGAAAGATACGTTGTTCAGCATTGCTTCGATCTGTACGCAAAGTACCCCGACAGCTGGCGACAGGCTATGATCCACGCGGAAAAGGAATGCGCGCGCCCCTTCTACTATCTCAACGTCGGCAGAAGCACCAACGAGCAGGGCCGTGTTGAGGTCAATATGGCGTTTATGATCCTTGCGCTTCTCTACGGCGAGGGTGATTATAATCAGACGGCTATGATGCTCTCCCTCTGCGGCTACGATACCCGCGGAACCATTATGCTCCCCATCCTCGCCATCATCGGCGGTATGGATGCCATTCCCCAGTATGCGCTTGACGTTACCTGGCAGGACGGCAAGGGCGAGATCATAAACCTTGCAAGACCGGATACCGAGACGGGCGTTTGGATGTTTGCGGAAAATCTGCCCGAAAGATACAAGATAAGCGACGTTATCGACCTTTACTGCAAGAATTACGAAAAGACTCTCGTTCAAAACGGCGGTAAGATAGAGGACGGCAAGTATTACATTCCCAAAACCGTTCTTCACACCTACGATTACGTAAGCATCAAGAACCGCGAGCTCGACTCGCTTGACGGCTTTACGCTTGAGGGCACCGTTACCCTTACCGACAACGCATACCACGGCAATTACGCCGCAAAGCTTACGGACGGTACCGTTAAGACCACTGTTACCGGTCTTGAAAAGGGCGCAAGATATATGCTGAGCGCATATATCATTGCGGACGGCGCAACCGCAGAGCTTTTCGCAGGCAATTCCGTTGCAACAGTATATAAGCAAAGCGAATACGTGCTTCGCACCCTTTACTTCACCGCAGAGGATACCACAGCCGAGATAGGCGTACGCGGTATCGGCGGCACCGTTCTTGCAGATGAGCTTGAGCTTATCCGCATTGACGAGCAGAAGGCAGAGGGCATCGGTGAAGCAACCGTTGCCATGGTTGATAAGACCATGCTGAAGATTGCCGCGGAAGGCAAGAGCGAGGGCGAAATTCTTCTGAAGGTCAACTTCGCAAACACCTCCGGCTCCATTCAGGATGCAAAAATCTTCGTAAACGGCGACAGCTTCGGCACAGTTCCCTTCTACAAAACAGGCGCATTCGGCTCCGAGGACGGCGCGGATACGCTCTACATCCCCGTAGTGCTTGAAAAGAACAAGAACAGCATTATTTTCGAGATGGGCACGGGTAGCGTGCGCATCCTGAGTGCTGAATTCGTAACCTTAAATAAGAGAACCGTTGAAGCGGCTCCCGTTGAAATAACCCCCTACTCTGCACCCGAAATTCCCGCGCAGGGCACCGATGCCATCTACGTTAAGGATGGCGCTAACGGAGACGGAAAGAGCGCACAGAGCGCTGTATCCTCCCTTAAAGAGGCTTGCGCAAAGCTTCCCGCAGGCGGTACCGTAGTTATCTGTGGCAAGCTTACCGTAAACACCGAGATAGTCGGCGCTTATAACAACGTAATCACCTTTACAAGCGTTTACAGCGGTGTGGATTACCGCACCTCGGGCGCAAAGCTCTCCTTTGTCGGCAGTGATGCACTCTCGCTCTCCCTCGGCGGCGATGCGATATTCAAGGATATCGACATAGAGATAGCCGCAAAGGGCGCACGCACCGTAACCTGCAACGGCAACAAGGTTATTATGGATACGGGCATCAAGTGCACCCGCACAAGCAACTCCTTCCAGTGGCTCGGAATTACCGTCGGCTCGTTTGATAACACCATCTGCCAGTGCGACGACACCCGCGCGGGTCAGCTTACAATTAACAGCGGCAGCTGGCAGCTTATCCGCGGCGGCAACAGAGGCACACGTGTTACCTCCGTTGGCGATATTAAGATAACCGTAAACGGCGGTGAGATCTGCGGCGGCATCGTGGGTGCATCCGCAGGCTACGTTGACGGAAGCGTTTACCTTGAGATAAACGGCGGAACGATCGGCATTACAGGCTCCCGCACCACCGTAACCCCCGGTGTGAATACCGAAAAGACCGAGATAAGCGACAACGTGTACGTCACCATCACGGGCGGTAAGTTCGTAAATTGCGAAATTTCCGTCTCCCGCGCACACGGCCTCGGCGGTGTAAGAGGTGAAGCCTTCGTTAAGGTAACGGGCGGTGAGTTCACTGCCAATTCCACCTTTATCCGCGGCAAATATGATGGCAAGGTAAATGCCGAGATCGCAGATAAGTATAAATCCTCTTGCCCCATTTCCTGATAATAGGCAAATAGCAAAAACCGCGCCGTGCACCCTTCTTTTCAAGGATGAACGGCACGGTTTCTTTATTCTGCCATAACAACGGTTTTACCCTTTTCGAGAACATATTCTCTGAACGCCAATGGCGCCCTTTGGTCAATTGAGGGGTAAAAAACCACGATATCGCAATTATCTATTAACCATACGTCTCGCGCAAACGCCGCATCACGCTTGCCAAATACGGAAAGGGCAGAAAGATAAATCCATTTCGGATGCGGTCTGCGCTCGTTTTCGGGCGGAGCATCGGGCTTGTCCGCTACAACGTACGTCATATCGCAGTAAGGCAACCTTTCTCTCAATCTTGCTACGATTTGATCAACCTCCACGGAGAAACGCGTAACGTCTCCGAAATAAAACGAATCGACACCGTAATTGTTTATAAGGTCTAAAATCAGTTCTTCAAGCTTTGGGAGATATAATTCGAAATTATTTCTCGGCTCCAAAAACGCCACCCTCATAATTGCCTCCAAAATTAAAAAGTGCGCCCACAAGGGGCGCACCGAAAAAGTGTTTGCCCTCATTGCTGCGACACAATCTCAAACCATACTAAGGATGAGGAAAAGGAGAAAACACTTTTTACCAAAGTATTTTCCCTAGTATGGTTCAAAATATGAAATTGTGTCGCAACGTAATTATATCATTTTCGATTTAGTTTTGCAATAGATATAAAAAATTAGTCTGCACAATTCGCGGGGCGTCCCCCTCGTTGCAAATTCGCAGAATTTGCAACATATCGCATCCGCGCCACGCGGATATATCGCACGCATAGCGTATATCGCGCCGTGTTCACACGGCATATCGCATCCTACAGGACGGGCGATTCGTGAATCGCCC
>JAFOAB010000340.1 GCA_017382555.1 Clostridia bacterium | reverse complement strand
GATTTGTCGGCGCCACTTCATTTTGTAATATCCGCGCTTGTGACCGTTACTGCCTTGCGGAGGTTTTCGAGGGTGGTGCGGACCTGGTGGCCGACCTTGCCGCCGGAGAAGCAGATCTTCTCCTTGGTTTCGGCTATCTCGTCGATGAAGGTGGCAAACTGCTTTTTCATTCCGATGGGCGAGCAGCCGCCGTGGATGTAGCCGGTGAGGGGGAGGAGAGTCTTCTGCGGAATCATCTCCATAGATTTTTCGCCCGCCGCGCGCGCCGCCTTTTTGAGGTCAAGCTCGCCCTCGCTACGCACCATAAAAACGTAATTCTGTCCGCTTTTGCCGACACAAACGAGGGTTTTAAACAGCGCATCGGGGTCAACACCGATACAGCGCGCGATCTCGCCCGCGTTCATCGTGCCGTTATCGTAGGTGTAATATTCGTATTCCGCCTTCAGCGCATCGAGAATGCGCATTACGTTTGTTTTTTCTTCTTTCTTTCCCATTTTTGTTTTCCTTTTTGTGTTATGACGATATGCTTGCTTCGCAAACGCGATATATTTTGCGTTCCGCAAAATGCGATATACCCGCGCTTCGCGCAGGCGCGATATGAGATAAATTCCCACGAGAATTTATCTCGCTGAAAAACCGCTACGCGGTTTTTCAATGGCTGTTCATATGTATCCCACTATATAATCTGCGGTACGCCGACGGGGACATTTTTTCGTGATATTCAAAAAACTTCAAAAACAGCTGATAGCTTTCAAAGCCGCAGAGGGCGGCTATCTCGCTTATATTGTTCTCCGAGGAGAGGAGCATCTTTTTTGAATAATCGAGGCGCTGCTTGATTATGTATTTTTCAAGCGAGACGCCCTTTTTTTGCTTAATTAGGCGGCTGAGGTAATCGGCATTGTATTTATACTTCTGCGATATCTCGCCAACCGAAATCTTGCGGTTGGAGTTTATGCGTATCCATTCGCATATCTGCTCGGCAAGTGCGCTTGCGGGCGGCTCTGCGGTGGAGACGGCTATCTCCGTCAAAATCAGCTCCAGCATAATATCCAGCGTGCGGCGCGGATACTGCGGACTGTTCTCGTAATGGAAAAGCTGACGGATAAGCACCGATATCTGCGGTGCGGCACCGCGCACGAGCTTTGCGGGGATGTCCTCCGAAAAATGGAACCAATAAAACGCAACGTCCTCCGACACTTTAGTGCCGAAATGCGTTTTGCCGCGCTCGAGGAACAGTACGTCGTTTTGCGTCAGGCTGTAGCTTACGCCGTCCTCCTCTATATGAACACAGCCGCGGCAAACGTAGATAAGCTCGTTGCTTTCTATCGTGCGGTTTGGATGTATCCATTCACCCGCGCTCTCAAACAGACCGCCGTTCAGGTATGCCATGTCGGAATTTCTCCTATTTTTGCGATAATTAGGTATTTAAAAATCGTTTTTATTATACTATAATGTAACTGTAATGTCAAACACCATTGCAAATTTATATAAATAAAAGGTAGTGTGGCTATGAAAAAGTACGAGCTTTTTACCGCCAAAGAAATTAAGCCCGCGGGATGGATGCTCCGTCAGCTTGAGATCGAGGCAAACGGTCAGTCCGGTAATCTGGACAAGATGTGGCCCGACGTACGCGACAGTGCGTGGATCGGCGGCACCTGCGAGGGATGGGAGAGAGTTCCCTACTGGCTTGACGGATTTATTCCGCTTGCTTACCTGCTTGATTCCGACGATATGAAGGCGCGCGCAAAGAAGTACGTTGACGCCATCATCGAAAGACAGTGCGAGGACGGTTGGATCTGCCCCTGCACCGAGGATAAGCGCTTTACATACGATATCTGGGCACTTTTCCTTCTTTCAAAGACCCTTACCGTATACTACGATTGCACCGGCGACGAGAGAATTCCCGACGTTATCTACCGCGCAATGAAGAATTGCTACGGCTATATGAAGGAGGGCAAGATAGTCCTCGACGTTTGGGGCAAGCGCCGTTGGTTTGAGGCGTTTATCGCGCTTGATATGCTTTACAGCAAGTATAACGAGGCGTGGATCAAGGAGCTTGCAAAGATGCTCCGCGATCAGGGTACCAAGTGGAATGAGCTTACCGAGCGTTGGATCACCCCCCTTAACAAGTGGACACAGGAGACGCACATCGTTAACCTTATGATGTCCTTAAAGTACGAGGCTGTCAGCCACAATCTGCTTGGCGAGGAGTACACGGGCATCACCGAAAAGCTTTACGACCACCTTTACAAGTATAACGGCACCCCCATCGCCCTCTTTACGGGTGACGAGTGCCTTGCGGGCCTTTCCCCCATTCAGGGCACCGAGCTTTGCGCTGTAGTTGAGGAGATGTTCAGCTGCGAGCTGCTCTTTGCTTACACCGGTAACACCAAGTGGCTTGACATTCTTGAGAAGGCAAGCTTCAACGGTCTGCCCGCAACCACCTCCGAGGATATGTGGACACACCAGTACGTACAGCAGAGCAACCAGATCGACTGCACCACCTTCCCCGGTAAGCCGATCTTCCGTACCGTTAGCAAGCAGGCACACATCTTCGGACTTATGCCTCACTTCGGCTGCTGCACCGCAAATCAGCCCCAGGGTTGGCCCAAGCTTATGCTTTCCGCATTTATGAAGGCTGAGGACGGCATCGTAAGTGCTGTTACCATCCCCGGAAGCGTTAAGACCGAGATAAAGGGCAAGGCAATTGAGGTCAGCCTTGCAACCGACTTCCCCTTCCGCCCCGTATTTGATTACACCGTTAAGTGCGAGGAGGGCGTTAAGACCAAGCTTATGATCCGCGTTCCCGCATACGCAAAGCACCTCACCGTAAACGGCAAGGCGGCAAGAGCGAAGGACGGCTTCCTTACCATTGAAAAGACGTGGAAGGGCGAGGAGACCGTACACGTTGAATACGATACCGAGGCAAGGATAGTCCG
Source organism: Clostridia bacterium (assembly GCA_017382555.1). Lineage (GTDB taxonomy): Bacteria > Bacillota > Clostridia > Oscillospirales > CAG-272 > RUG12395. The sequence continues at coordinate 243 of JAFOAB010000340.1, read as the reverse complement.
CACCCCCGCAGGACTTTACTGCGCGGAGATGGGTCCCCTTGTATTCTCCCTCCCCCGTGAGTACACCAAGACCATGACCGAGTGGAAGGATCAGCGCGGCGTTGAGCGTAAGTTCCCCTACTGCGATTACGAGATCGAGGGTAAGGGCGAATGGAGATACGCATTCGAGAATGCGCCCCTTGTACCCGAATTCAGAGGAATCGACAAGGACGTTCCCTTCTCCGAGACGAATCCCGCAGTTGT
>JAFOAB010000339.1 GCA_017382555.1 Clostridia bacterium | reverse complement strand
GCGCTTGCGTCAAAGCTTATTGCCGATGCAACGAGCTTTCCGTTTGCCGTTGTGCTTGTGCTGTTTTTGCTTCTTTTCTCCTCTGCCGCATTACTGCTTCTGAACTTCAGAAGAAAAAGAAAGCGCGACGACGGCACAGCGGCGCTGCGTACGGAGCACAACAATATTTTTGAAATGACGCGTAAGCTTGCAAATCCCGCCGTTATCTGTGATAAGCAGGGCGCAATACTGTGGTATAACGATGCCTTCCTTTCCGCAGCCGACAGCTCCGCAAAGCAGGCGACAACGGTAAAGGAGCTTTTCCCCCATTCCGCACATCTGCTTGCGGGCGAGGGTGAGCGCGGTGGCGTGTTTATGCTCGGCAGCCGCACCTACAAGTGCGCTACCTATGAGTTAAGCTCGCACGATAAAAGCTTCGTTTTGCTTCTGCTTAACGATATATCTGAGCTTGCGGCACTCCGCGAGGAGCATAAAAACGAGCAGCCCGTTGTTGTTTACATCCGTATAGATAACCTTGAGGAGATGCAGCAGTACCTGAAGGATGAGTACCGACAGGTGGAGGCGCGCACCAACAACGTAATAAAGCAGTGGGCGGCAGGCCTCGGCGGTATTTTGCGCGAGTACGAGCGCAACAAGTACCTGATGTTCATTACAAGCGAGGCGCTTGATAAATGTATCAAAAGCAAGTTCTCCGTCCTCGACGAGATAAGAGATATCCGTATCTCCGAGCTCGGTACCTCCATTACCGCTTCCATCGGTGCGGCAAGAATGGACGATACACTGGCAAAGAGAGATGCGGCGGCGGCAGAGGCGCAGAAGCTTGCGCTTGAGCGCGGCGGCGACCAGGCCGTTGTACGTACGGACGATGCGGGCACGCTGTACTTCGGCGGTGTAAGCCAGACGGCGCATAAATCCACAAAGGTACGCTCGCGCGTGTTTGCAAACGAGCTTTGCACCAAGATCTCCTCCTCCGACAACGTGCTTATCTGCGGTCACCGCAAGATAGATTTCGACTCCTTCGGTGCCGCTGTCGGTATGGCGCGTATGGCGTTCTTCTGCGGCGTTCCCGTGCATATAATCGTGGATCTTGAGGATCCCACCGTAAAGATGTGTATGGCACGTCTGAAGGATATACCCGAGTACGAGAACGTGTTTATAAACGAGGATGATGCGCTTGACACCGTTATGTCGGAAACGCTTCTCATTTTCGTTGACGTAAACAGCCCCAAGCTGTTCGAGGCGCCCCGTGTTGCGGAGGCGGTAAGCAGAAAGGTATTCGTTGACCACCACCGCAAGGTGCTTGATTACGATTATACCTCCGCGGATACGTATATCGAGGTTTCCGCATCCTCGGCATCCGAGCTTGTTGCGGAGATGATAGAGCAAAGCCTGCCCCCGCGTACGCTTATCCGTCAGGAGGCGGAGCTGCTGCTTGCGGGTATTCAGCTTGATACGAAGCGCTTTACCAAGGCAACCGGTCCCCGTACCTTCGGTGCGGCACTGTTCCTCAGAGGCGCGGGCGCAAACCCCGAGGAGATACGCTCCCTCTTCGATACCGAATTTTCCTCCATGAAGGATGAGGCGGCGTTTGAGGCGGGTGCGGTCATATACGCAAAGCATCCCAACATCGCGATCGCCGCATCGGAGAGCGCAAGCATAGTTTGCGCCGCAAGAGTTGCGGATAAGCTTCTGGAGCTTCGCGGAGTGGATGCCTCCTTTGCCATGGTTCCCACCGAAACGAGGATACACATATCGGGTCGCTCCAACGGCAAGGTAAACGTACAGCACATTCTTGAGAAGCTTGGCGGCGGCGGACGCTTTGAGGAGGCGGGTGCACAGCTTACCGTCGATTCGCTTGACACCGCGGCAAAGAATCTCAGAGACGCCATCGACGAATATTTTTCCGAGCTTGGCGGCAAAAAATAAATAACGGAGGCGCCCGTGTCATCCTTGAACGGCGCGTTGCCATCCGCCGGATCCTTCGGTCGCTTCGCTTCCTCAAGGATGACTGCGGCGGATGTAGCGTAGTGAAGGATCTGCGGGCGCAAATGAAAGTAATTAAAAGCGGGCAAAGACCCAAAAGGAGATAAAAATGAAAGTAGTACTTTTAAGTGACGTAAAGGGTACCGGTAAGGCTGGTACCATTGTAAACGTAAGTGAGGGATATGCGGCAAACTTCCTTTTCCCCAAGAAGCTTGCGAAGCCTGCGGATGCGGGCGCAATGACCGATATTAAAAACAAGGAGGCAAGCCGCCAGCACAAGATAGATACCGAGCGTGCGGAAGCGCAGGCTATCGCCGCACAGCTTGAGGGCAAGTCCGTCAAGGTTGTTTGCAAGGCGGGCGGAGACGGCCGTCTCTTCGGTGCCGTTACCTCCAAGAACGTTTCCGAGGTTATTGCGGAAAGCCTCGGCGTTAACGTGGATAAGAAAAAGGTAATGCTTTCCGACGCTATAAAGACCTACGGCAGCCATCCCGTACGCATCAAGCTTTATACGGGCGTTGAGGCAACCGTTACCGTAGTTGTTTCCGACAAATAAGAGACGAGAAAATAACCGAAAGGATCGGATAAAATGGACGATCTGCAAAGAAAACTGCCGTATTCCCAGTTCGCCGAGCAGGCGGTGCTTGGAAGCGTGCTGATAGATCCGGAAAGCTTTTCCGTTATCGCAACAATACTGAACGACGATGATTTCTACCTTTCCGAGCACCGTCAGGTCTATGCGGCTATGAAGACGATGTTTAACGAAAGCAAGAAGATAGACGTCGTTACTCTTATAAACCGCCTCTCCGAGAGCGGTGCGTGCGATAAGGCGGGCGGCGTGAAGTATATCAAGCTGCTTGCGGAATCCGTGCCCACCTCCTCCAATATCAAGGACTATGCAAACATAGTAAGGGATAAGGCAACATTGCGCCGTCTTATCGGCGTGTGCGGTGAGATAAGCGACATCGCATATTCCGAGGAGGGTAAGGTACAGGACATTGTCGGAAGCGCAGAGCAGAAGATATATGACCTTGCCAACAACAAAACGGGTGATGACTTCCGTACCATTGAGGAGGTCCTTGTCAACGTTGTAGACCACCTTGAGGCGCTTACAAACGAAAAAGAGGGCGAAAAGGGTCTGCAAACGGGCTATTCCGCGCTTGATAAGGTGCTTGTGGGCATGGGCCCCGGTGATATGGTGCTTGTCGGCGCACGTCCCGGTATGGGTAAGACGAGCTTTACGTTGAACATTGCCGCAAACGTGGCAAAGTCCTCCGGTAAGGCAGTATGCATCTTCTCCCTCGAAATGACGGCGGAGCAGCTTGCAATGCGTATGCTCTCAAGCGAGGGAATGGTAAGCAACAACGCAATGCGTACCGGTAAGCTTACGGAGGAGGAGTGGGATAAGCTTTGCTATGCCACCGACAAATTAAGCTCCTGCGATATAAGAATAGACGATACTGCGGGTATCACCATCTCGCAGATGCGCGCAAAGCTGCGCCGCGTAAAGGGCAATGAGCTTGGACTTATCGTAATCGACTATCTGCAGCTTATGCAGGGCGATAAAAAGTACGATTCCCGTACAAACGAGGTTTCGGATATTTCCCGTAACCTGAAGCTTATGGCAAAGGATTTCGGCGTGCCGATACTCACCTGCGCACAGCTTTCCCGTAACCCCGAAAGCCGTAAGAATTCGGAGGGCGGTCACAGACCTATGCTTTCCGACCTTCGTGAATCCGGCTCTATCGAGCAGGATGCGGATATGGTAATGCTTCTGTATTCGGATGAATACTACGAACTGTCAAAGGAGGAGCGTAACACCACCCGTTTGTTTGAGGTAATCGTGGCAAAGAACCGTCACGGTGAAACAAGAACGGTCAAGATGGGCTGGGTACCGCAGTACACCAAGTTCATTACGCTGGCGCCCGAGGATGAAGAAAAGCTTATGCAGGCAAGACAACAGAATAACGGATAAGGAGCATATCCTTACCGAAAAGCTGAAAAAGGCGACGGAAGAGTACGGAATGCTTGATGGCGGCATTATAGTTGCCCTGTCGGGCGGTGCGGATTCGCACGCACTGCTTCACGCGCTTATCCCCACTTGCGCGGATGCGGGTGTGCCGCTTGCGTGCGCACACGTCAACCATATGCTGCGCGGTGCGGATGCGGATGCCGATGAGGCGTTTTGCAGACGTATATGTGCCGATTACGGTGTGCCTATCGAGGTACTGCGTACGGACGTTGCCGCACTTGCGAAAAAAGAGGGAAGAGGCTTTGAGGAGACGGCAAGAGACGTAAGATATGCTTTTTT
>JAFOAB010000338.1 GCA_017382555.1 Clostridia bacterium | reverse complement strand
TCTCATCCTCGGTGACAGCGGAATAGGTAAGAGCGAGTGCGCCATCGAGCTTGTAAAGCGCGGTCACCGTCTTATTGCCGACGACGCCGTTGAAATCAAGCGCGTTTCCGCCAAAACGCTTGTCGGCTCCGCGCCCGAGATCATCCGCCATTACGTAGAGCTTCGCGGTATCGGTATCGTTGACGTGCGCCGCATCTTCGGTATGGGTGCCGTTAAGATGACGGAGAAGATCGACCTTATCATAAAGCTTGAGCATTGGGATCAGAACAAGATGTACGACCGCTTCGGCCTTGATAATGAGATGACCGACATCCTCGGCATCAATATTCCCACCATCACCATTCCCGTTCGCCCCGGACGTAACCTTGCCGTTATTCTTGAGATAGCCGCAATGAACCACCGCCAGAAGAAGATGGGCTATAATACCGCAGAGGAGTTCAATAAGCGCCTTATGGGAATTTACGAGGGCAAGGGCGACGATAGATAAAATATCCGCAACGCGCGGAAAATTGGGAGATTACAGACCGTTATGCAGACCTTTGCCTTTATACTTGAGATACTCGGCACCATCGCCTTTGCCGTCTCCGGCGCGATGGTAGCCTTAAAAAAGAATATGGATATATTCGGCGTGGTCATCCTCGGCATCGTTACCGCTGTCGGCGGCGGTGCAACAAGGGATATCGTGCTGGGTATCACTCCGCCAACTATGTTTGAAAAGCCCATTTACGCAATCATTGCTACGGTGGCTTCCGTTATCGTGTTTTTGCCGTCCATACGCAGACAGCTAACCCGCAATCAGAAGGTATACGAGCTTACGATGCGCATTATGGATTCGGCAGGTCTCGGACTTTTTACCGTTATGGGTATAGATAAGGCACACAGCGTTGGTGAATATAATCTTTTCCTTTTGATTTTTGTGGGAGTTATCACCGGTGTCGGCGGCGGCCTGATGCGTGACATTATGGCGGGAAATACGCCCTACATATTCGTAAAGCACATATACGCAAGCGCATCCATAGCAGGCGCGCTTGTGTGCGCCCTTTTGTGGGACGTCCTCGGTGCTGTCGGTGCTATGTTTATCGGTGCCGCATTGGTGCTTGTTATACGTATGCTTGCGGCGCATTATAAGTGGAGCCTGCCTCACGCACAAGAATGAAAGCTAATTAAAAAGCCGATATGGACCTTGGTCCATATCGGCTTTTTTGTTATTTGAGCGATAGGGTATCCCTCTCGCTTATTGCGTAGGCGCCGGTTGCGACGTTTTGTGCAAAGGCGGCCTCAACCACGTATTCACCGGGGATGGCGGTGCGTACGAAGTAGGTAAACGATCCCGTGTACGTTCTGGTGGTGAGTCCCGAAAGACCCTTGGAGTTATTGTAGCAGTAAAGAGTGCCCTCCATCGATTGTCCGACGTTTGAGAGATACATATAGGAATTATTGGAGTGTGTGCTGCTTGAGCCGTGGTGGAGGAAGCGTGCGCCCGAGGGAATCGTATCGGTAATGCGGAACTGCACGTTATCCTTATCGCTTACCACCTTGTAGGAAACGGTTATCTGATATATGCCGTTACCCTGATGCACCATTGTCTTGGAGATCTCAAGCTCGTCGCTTTGCATATTTTCACCTGCGGCCTCCTCGGCGCTTGCGACGTATCTTGCAAATACGGAAAGTCCGTCTGCCTCGAGTATCTTAAGGCTTTCAAATTCGCTCTTTGTGAGGGTGAGGCGCATAAAGCGACCTGCCTTCAGCGTTTCCGTATACTGCTCGCCGTTTATTTCATAGCGGAGGGTGCTTTCCGTGCCAATCGGTGCGATGTAATTTGCAAGATAGAAGGCAAGCTGCATGGAATAAAGCTCTGTGCGCGAGGTGTGGGAGAGAAGGTAGTTCTTCAAAAGCTCGGCATCCTCTCTTGCGCAAACGGATGCGGGGATGAGCGCCGTGGCGGTGAGGGCTATTATGTCCTCTGTCTTCATAGAGGAGGTACCAAAATGTGCAATCGTGCCGTTATCCGTAACGGTATAAAGCTTTTCGCGGATATCCGAATATATCTCTCTTGCCGCGCCGTAATCACCTATAACGGCAAATGCGGCGGCAAGGATGAGCTTGCTTTCGTCCGAGAATTTCTCGCATCCCGATGCAACGTAGGTAAGGTCGTTAAGTATCGGCTCACCGCACGCGGCAAGTCCGAGCAGGGAGTACACAAGCTCCTCCTCCGTGCATTTTCCGCCCGCATAGCTGTAAAATGCTTGGGAGAGCGTATCGAGAGTGCTTCTTGTAAGCGCGTTGCTACAGCAAGCGGCAATAAGGGCGGAAAGCTTTAATTCGCCCGAGGAGTAGGGAAGCAGCGAGATGAGATCGCCGTTAAGGTAACGGGAATTAAGCGTGCTCTTAAGTGTGGCGGTGCTTGAATTCGTGCCGATAAAGGCGGCAAGCAGTTCCTCTGCCGCAATGGATGCGGCTATTGCATCGCTTCTTGTGCTTCCCGTATGCGCAAGCATCTGCGCAAGCTCCGTAAACGCACGCTGCTCGCGGTTTACAAAGGAAAGCACAACGGGGTACTTTGCGGGGGAAACGGTGCTGATTTCGGAGACGTTGAGCAATCTTTCCGTGGTTGCGAGTACAGCGCTCTTAACAACGGAGAAGGGGTATTCGACAGCATCTCCCGCACCCTTTGCGGTGCAGGTAATGCGCAATACGTACTCACCGATATCAAGCTTGCCAAAGGAGAAGTAGGCAAATTCGCCCGCCTTTGTGTGTGCGCTAACGCTCTTTATCAGCTTGCCGTCCGCGCCGTAGATTGCGGCAACGGTATCAAACGAGCCGCTGACGTCCTTGCCGTGCACGCGGGCACTGCAGGTGATATCGTCGCCCGCTATATAGCTTTCGAGATATCCTGCGTTGATAAAGAAGGGAAGCGTGGAGATAACGTCCGTATACGCATTGCCCGCAAGGAGTGTTTCGGGGGCATTCTCCGCGGTATATGCGGCACCTGCGGTCAGGCGCCACTCGGTAATGTTATCGGGTGCGGTAAAGGTGAATTGCGCCACGCCGTTTTCGGAAAGCTTTATCTCATATACGGGGTTATCCGCAAAGTACTTACGCACGCGCACCTCGTCGGTTGCGCCGTTTGCGCCTGCGGTGGGTGCCTCAGTCATTGCCGAGTCCTCTGCCGCCTCCAGCTTTACGTCGCTGCTGTAAAGGTAGTACGTCATATTGTACGCATAGAACAGCGAGAAGGAGGCGTTGCGGTTATTGTGCGGAGGAGTGAAGGTGCTGAAAAGATCGGAGAGGATATCAAGATTCTGCTCGCCGAGTGCAAAGCACGCCTCATCCACAACGGAGAGGGTGACGCGTGTGCCCGCCTTGGCGGGAGAGCCGTTTTTATCGGTAACCTTTACCGTTACCTTGACCTCGTCACCGGGCTTATACTCGGTTTTTTCGGGGATGATCTCAACCTTGAGGGCGTTATTTGCGGTGTAATCGTAGCGCGGTGTGGAGCGCAGAAGCGTGAACGTGCCGTTTTCCGCCACCGTTACGTTTACGCATACACCGGGGATCATTTCCGACTTGTAGGGTATCTCAAATTTGGGAGAATCGGTAACGAAATGCTCGCAGGTGTCGCCGTAATATACGGTAACAAGGTAGGTGCGGGCTGTGTCCGTTTGCGCCGGGTATTCGGCTACGGTGTATTTAATCGTATCACCGACGGTGTAATACTCCTTGTCGGATTCAAGCATCAGACCGGAATACGAGTAATCATAGGAATCCACGTTGCGGCTTGATGCGTTAACGCGCAGGGTGTATTTGCCGTAGGTGACGGTGTAGTAATAATATCCGTTGAAGGTGCTGTCATCAAGATGCTCGAGGCGGATAACGCCGTCATTAAACGTGCGCACCTCGGTTTTAAGCGTTTCCTCGTGTCTGTCGTAGCTGTATCTTTCGTACGTTATCTTGTTTATGGGATCGTATTCGGTGCCGAGGCTGCGGCGCACGTAGGTGACCTTGGTAAGAGTTACCTTTGCATCACCGTCCATCGGCTTACCCACGGTATTTGCGGGGAATACGGAGTAATTCAGATCTGCCGCACTCTTTATAGCGGAGGTGTCAACGCGGTTCAAAAGTATCCTGCTGTAGGAGGCGCCGTTATCGCTTGCCGTTTCCGAGGTGAAGTAGAAATCGCTGTGGATGTAGGTTGCGGAGGCAGAGGTGTAAATATATGCCGTCTCCGTGCCCATAAGCTCTGCGGATGCGGAAACGTAGGTGGGGGACGTGCTTGATACGTCGGGGGAGGGAAGCTTGTAGCTTACCGTTGCCGTGCCGTCGCTGCCCGTTGTTACGTCAAAGCTCTTATTACTGCCCGGAACTCTTGCGTAAATGCGGAACTTCAGCCCCGATGCGGGCGTTCCGTCAAAGAAGGAGGCGGTAACGGTAATTTTTGCGGTGTCTGAGGACTCGTAGAAAATTTTGTCGAAGGAAAGAGAAGCGGTATAAACGGGCTTATCCTCTGCCGTTATGCGCACGTATTTTGAGAGGAGTATACTTCCGTTCTCGTCAATGAAATGCAAGGTAACTCCGTAGCCGGAGAAGCCCTCAAGCATATAGCTTCCCTCAAACGAGCCGTCGGCATTTACGGTGACGGGGTATTTTGCGCCCCTGTAGTTTACACGCAACCAAAGCTTTTGCGGTATTTCGCCGTTTACGGGGATGATCGCACCGCTGAAGCTTACGGTATCGTCACCGAAATACACC
>JAFOAB010000337.1 GCA_017382555.1 Clostridia bacterium | reverse complement strand
TTTTTCTTTGGCGCTGTTTATTGCGGAGGCGAGTGCATCGTGTGCGCTTGCGTGCGGATATGCGGTAACACCGCATTTTTCGAATGCGGCGGCGTAATCGGCGGCTTTAAGCGCGCGCGGATTTGCGGGGGCAAAGGTGTGCACGCACTCGGCAAGCGGGGCGAGGCTTTTTGCCATCTGCGGATAATCCTTATCCGCCATAACGCCGGAAAGGAGAACGACCTTCAGCCCGGGATAGTAATAGGAAACGCTGTCCCAAAGCGCGGCAATGCCCTCGGGGTTGTGACCGCCGTCAAAAATTATATCGGGATCGCGCGAGAGTATCTCGAATCTTGCGGGCCATTTTGCATTTCTCAGTCCCGTGTATACCGCGTTATCGTCGATCTCTGCTCCGTTTGCGTTCAGCAGAGTAACTGCATCAAGCACGTTTGCGCAGTTATAGGGCTGGTAAAGACCGCAGAGATGTATTTTTACGTTAGTGTAGCTCTTGTAATCAAAGCGCGTTTCGCCAAGCACACAGCGCATTGCGGAAATGGGCGCATCCTTTGCGTAGGTTATCGCACAGCCCATTTCCTTTGCCTTTTTGGTGATAACGTCCCTTGCGCCGCCTGCGGGGCATCCGCAAAGCACGGGAACGCCTTTTTTGAATATTCCCGCCTTTTCCGCGGCAATCTTTTCCTCGGTATCGCCCAAAATGGCGGTGTGGTCGAGGGATATGCCCGTAATGACGGAAAGGATGGGCGTTTTTATGATATTTGTGGCGTCAAGTCTGCCGCCAAGGCCGACCTCAAGCACAACGATATCGCAATTTTCCTCGGCAAAGTAAAGAAAGCCGAGCGCGGTAATAAGCTCAAATTCCGTGGGAGAGTCCGCCATTTTGTCCGCCTGCACCTTGACCCTCTCGGTAAGCTCCGCAAGCCTTTCGTCGGCTATCGGCTTGCCGTTTATCATAATGCGCTCGTTAAAGCGGTAGATGTAGGGCGAGGTGTAGGTGCCTACCCTCTTGCCCGATGCGATAAGCACGGAGGAAAGCATAGAGGAAAAGCTACCCTTGCCGTTGGTACCGCCCACGTGCACGAATTTCAGCTTGTCCTGCGGGTCCCCAAGCAGACGGCAAAGCTCCGCTATTCTTTCAAGACCCGGTCGGCTGCCCGTCCAGCTTATCTTGTGTATATAGTCAAGTGCTTCGGTGTAGTTCATTTTATTTTTCCGATCCTTTCGGTGCAAATTTGCGTATGCGTGCGCCCATCGTGCGCTCGGTAAGGTAGTAAAGCACTATTCTTACGGGGACATTGATGAGGGCGGTAATTGCGCGCGTGTAAAATGCCGCCTCTGCCGTGTAGCCGAAGTAATGGACGAATATGGGTGCCATACAAAGGATATCAACAACTATACCCGTAATAACGAAGAAGAGGGCGGTAAAGGCAATGCCGCGCCGCTTGCCCTTGAAGGCAAAGCCCATCAGCACGCCGAAAAGCACCTTGCAAAGGGTGATAAAGGGGTTAATGCCCGTTGTGACCGCGGCGCCGATAAGATCGGATGCGCCGTATGCGGCACCTGCCCATACGGGGCCGTACAGCATTGCGACAACGGCGATCGGTAAAAAGCCTATCTCAATGCGGAAGGCGCTGTTTGCGGGTGAAATGCCGAGGAAACGGCAAAGCACGATGGACATGGCGGTCATTGCCGCGCACATAACGATTCGCCTGATGGCGGTGCGGACTTTGGCAGGGTTAGATTGCATAAAAAAACACCTCCGAAAGTCCCGTTGGTGACATAAAGGAGGCGTTAGGGATCAAAGCAAGGCGTCTTCACCGCCCGTCATCCTTGGGCGAAAAGCTCGCAAAGGATTCTTCGCTTCGCTCGAGAATGACGTTTGCGAGCTCGAAGCGAAGGGTCTGCGGTGAAGCGTTTTGTTTATCCCCGTGTTTCTCTGATATGCACAGCGGGATGCGAGCAACACACCGCCGCGTGGTGCGTTCGTCCCTGCGGCAACTCCCCGTCCGCAGGGCACTGCGATGCAAGGCATCAGCGCGTGCTGCTCTACTCTGTATTATTGTTTATATGTAATATAATATCACTCGACCGCTGAAAAATCAATATCCGTCGCGGATTTTTTAATGGCGCAAATGGGTGGACTCCTATCATCGCCTCCGTTGGAGGCGGCTTCCGTTGGTCGCGTCTATCTCGCTACGCGAGATTCGCTTCAATCCACGCCACTACCATGTGTACGTAACCGTGGGTATTTGTGAATCATCCATACTAAAACGGACGGGCGGACTTATTGTCCGCCCGTCCGTTTTCTATTGAATTATCTCAAAATCTATTCTCACGACCGAAACGGGCTTTGAGGTGACGGCAAGGCTTCCGCTGTATTCCTTATCGTCAACGGTATGCGAAGTGGGCGCAATAAGGTTTTGTGCCTTTACGGTGTTTGCAACCGTAAAATCATCGTTATAAAGCTCGGTAATTGCGGTGATGCGTATTCTTTCGTAGGGCAGGGTAACGTTGAATTCAAGATTTTCGGTGGTGCATTGGTTGATGATGAACAGCGAGCCGCCCGCTTCATCCGCATACACGGCACAGCTTGCGCTCTCCGCGCGGCTTTGCGCGGGCACAATGCCGATCTTCTTGGATTTAAAGGTGGGAACGTCGGATTCTGCCTTCAGCACGTCTCTGCCTATCTGTGCGGAATACCAGCGGAAGATGTAGGTGGAAAGATTATCCCAGTAATTTTCCGTGCTTCCGCTTTTCATATATCCCACAAGATTTGGTGCGTACGGGTGGTTTAAAAGCGGCAGATGGTTTGCGGAGCTTACCATCGGCTCCTCAAGCATTATCTGTATCATGGAGGCAAGGAAGGTAGAGCCGATCATGCCCCAATAATGCGTGCCCATCGGGCCGTATTCCGTTATTTGTATCGAAATGTTCTCGGCATTATCCTTTGCGTAGGTCTTTATCTCGCCCTTTATTGCGCGCAGGAGCGTTTTGATGTAGGTGGGCGCCGCCATATAGGCCTTGAAGATGTCCTCGTCCTTATCACCGTCAAGGGTGTAAAGCGGTGCGTAGCCGATATGGTAGTCAACAAAGTCTATCTTATCGCCGAGTGCGGTCAGTATCTTTTTGTCCCACGATGAATCGCGGCACAGCGCGTGTGCGGCGGGTATGCCGATAACGCCAAGCTCCACCTCATCCGCAAGCGCTCCAAGCTCCGCATACACCTCGTTTGCAAAGTCGATGTACTGCTCCGCCGTTTTTGTGGAGGTTATTCCGTCCACGGGCTCGGCCTTAAAATGCACCTCGTTGCCGATGGCAAAGGAGGAAACGTCAATGCCCTTTTCAAGGCAATATTTAACAAGATCGGCGGCTTCCTTTGCCGTTCCCGTGCCTGCGTTCAGCTGTACGACAGGCTCAACCTCGGCAAGGCGGCATAATTCGAAAAACTCGTCAAAGCCGAAGAAGGGGTAGTACTTCACTCCGCTTGTTGCGGCATTGGTGGGGTAAGAGTCGGAAAAGGGATCAACCTGCGCCTTGCGCGAGCTGCCGATCGTCTGATGCCAGATGAAAAAGTCGCCCTCTATACCGCCGGGGTAGCGGATGTTGGTAACGCCGCTGTTTTTTATCGCCTCGACAAGCTTCTCGTTAAAGCTCTTCGTCTGCGGATCGTAAACGCCGTAGCCGTTACCGCGCCAAGCGAGATTATCGCCGAAAATCTCCTTTTTTACGGTGTTGATCGCCTCGTTTTTAAAGGTGTATACTGCCTTTTCCGCATTTTTTACGTACTGCTTTCCGCTTATATCGAGCACAAAATCGTCTGCGGGCGGCGTCGGCGGCTCGGTTACCGCCTCGGTCGGCGCCTCTGTCGGCGTGTCCTTCGGCTCGGTTGCGGGAGTGGTGACGGGGTCCGTTATCTCCGTTTGCGCTCCGCATGCCAAAAGCACTGCGCACATCAGCACTGCGGAAATTAAGAAAAACAGCTTGTTCATAGCCCTTCTCCTATTTTGTCGATACGGTTTTTATATTCAGCATATCGTATTCCTTGATGGCGGAGCGCACGTCCGCACCCCTCTCGGCACAGCAGAGAAGGAGCTGAGCGCAGGCATCCGCATCGCTTCCCGCGTTGTGATGCTCCAGCCGGATGTCAAGGCAGTCGCAAAGCGTGTTCAGCTTGTGGTTAGAAAGCTCCCTGAAGGTGCGCTTTGAAAGCGTGCAGGTGCAAATATACGGTGCGCGCTCCTTCCATTTGATGCCGTAATC
>JAFOAB010000025.1 GCA_017382555.1 Clostridia bacterium | reverse complement strand
TTGTACATAGAATCGTTCTCAGCGGTATTCTTATAGCTGAAAACTGCGGGGGTAAGGGGATTCTCCTTACCGATAAGGTCCTCGCGAACGATTACAACGGTAACACCTGCGGGAGCCATATTCTTCTGTGCGCCTGCATAGATCACACCGAACTTGGAAACATCCACGGGCTCGGAGAGAATGCAGGAGGACATATCGGCAACAAGCGGAATATCACCGGTATCGGGGATATAGTTGAACTTGGTACCGTAAATGGTGTTGTTAAAGCACATATGCACGTAATCCGCATCAGCACGGAAGCTGTCCTTTGTGGTTGCGGGAACGTGAGCAAAGTTAGCATCCTCGGAGGTAGCGGCAAGTGCGATATCACCGTACTTCTTCGCTTCCTTATATGCCTTGCCGGAGAACTGACCGGAAACTATGTAATCAGCTTTACCGCTTCCGTTAAGAAGGTTAAGCGGGATTGCTGCAAACTGTCCGGAAGCACCGCCCTGCATAAAGAGGATCTTATAATTATCAGGCACGTTTAACAGGGTTCTGAGATCCTGCTCGGCTGCCTTGATGATTTCTTCGTAAACGGGAGATCGGTGGCTCATCTCCATAACCGACATACCGGAATCGCCGTAACAAATGAGCTCGCTCTGAGCCTGCTCAAGAACGGGGAGCGGAAGCATGGAAGGTCCTGCGGAAAAATTATAAACTCTTTTCATGATATTAGCGCCACGCGCATCCTTTCTAAATATTGTAAATTATTATACCTCTATTAAAGAGTTATGTCAATACTTTAGCGAAATAAATTTTGCAAAAACAAGCAAGCGAACTTGCATTTTTACACGCAAAAGCCGCCGTTTGGCGAAATTATTTGCCCCGCAACGTAAGAAGATGAAAGTTCGGAAAGGAAAAATACGCAATTTGCGACCTCTTTGGCCGTACCGAATCTGCCAAGCGGAATCTCCTCGCAAAGCGCCGCTCTGTCATCATCCGCAATATCGGAATTCATATCGGTATCAATCACACCGGGGCAAACGCAGTTAACGAGAACACCGGAGGGAGCAAGCTCCTTGGCCGCCGCCTTTGTAAGTCCTATAAGACCGGCCTTTGCGGCGCTGTAATGCACCTCACAGGATGCACCGTGCTCGCCCCAAACGGAGGAGACGTTTACGATCCTTCCCTCCCCATTGCGGATCATATGGGGGGATAATCTTTTTATAAGCACAAACGGCGCGGTAAGAGATACCGCCATCATCTTATCCCAGTCCTCGCTTGAAATATCGCATATCATCTTGCGCTGAGCAATTCCCGCGTTATTCACAAGCACGTCAAAGCCCTCGGGAAAATCGGTAAGTATCTTATCTATTGTATTTTCCAGCGCAGATATATCTGCAAGATCGCATTTATAGCACACGGTGCCGTACTTCGTGCGCAGTGCATCGGCACCATTGTCATCGGAGTGGTAAATTACCGCGGTATCATAACCCGCCTCCGCAAACATCTTAACACACTCAAGCCCTATTCCGCGCGTTCCACCGGTTATAAGTACTCTTTTCATAATATTCTCCAAAAACATTTATATTAATAGAATATCACCGAATTCCATTTCTGTCAACAAAAAAGCGAACCCCGACAATGCTATCGGAGTTCGCCTTGCTTACATATCTCTTTCCGCAATCTCTCTGGGTCTGAATAAAAGAGAGATACACCAAACACCCGCAAGCGCAACCACGGTGTAAATAATTCTTGCGGCTATGGAATCCATACCGCCGCATATCCACGCCACAATATCAAAGCTGAAAATTCCGATACTTCCCCAGTTAAGCGCACCAACGATCGTAAGCAATAATGCTATTCTGTCAATTAACATTGAAACCTCCTTAAAAATAAGCGACAGTCTTCCGCTTCTAAGCTCGGCGGCGATAAGCTTAATAAAATTCGCGAGCATACGTTTCGCCTCCGTTTCTGTTGCCGATACTATTTTTTACTGAAAAAGCAAGCTTTATTCATTCATTTCAGCTTTTCCTTTATCTTATCAAGGGCGGATTTTTCTATACGGGAAACGTAGCTTCGCGATATTCCGAGCAAATCGGCAACCTCGCGCTGTGTTCTTGCCCTGCAATTACCGAGACCGTACCGTAAGATAATTACCGTTCTTTCCCTTTCACTTAACAACGTGTCCACGTATTCGATCGCCTTAGAAATATGTATTTTGCGATCGATATCCTCTGCAATCGTATCGTCTACCGCAATTACGTCAATATACGTCAGCGGATTTCCCTCCTTATCCATATCGATAGTTTCGTTTATCGATACCTCGCACGCAAGCTTTTTTTGCGCTCTGAAATACATTAAAATTTCATTTTGTATACATTTCGCCCCGTAGGTTGCAAAGCGCGCACCGTTTGAATGGTCAAAGGAGTCTATTGCCTTAATAAGTCCAATGCTGCCGATAGAAACAAGATCCTCCTGATTTGGCGAGCTCATATAATATTTACGAACTATATGCGCAACAAGACGCAAATTATGCTCGATAAGCTTCGTCCTCGCCTCTTCATCTCCCTCCTTCATTCTTTCAAAATATTCCTGCTCGACGTTGTGCGGAAGCGGTGGCGGATAATGCTGACCGCCCGCTACACCGAGAAGCAAAAACACATAGTTAATAATACCCATACCGAAATTCAGAAGCATATGATACTCCGTTTTTTAGAGTATTATATGCAAATAAGGCTTATCCTATAAACAAAAAGAACCGCAATTGCGGTTCTTTTTGTTTTCTATATGAAAGATTAAAGAAGCTCGGTGGTGCCGTTGATTACGCTGTCAGCAAAGTTGATGAGTCTGTCATAATAAGCCTCACGCATGGTCTTTGCGTCATCAAGATAAGAGATGAAGAAGGGAGTGGTGTTGAAGTAACCGCTGTCCTTGCGGGTGCGAGCTGCAGCCCACTCATCTCTGAACTTACGGCAGTATGCAAGGCCCTCCTCAGCCTTACCGAGGCGGATCTTTGCGAGTGCCTGGTAAACGGGAAGCTCGGGAAGGTGCATATTGGAGAAGAAGTCAACGTAGATACCCTCGATGTACTCGAAGATCTTAGCTGCATCATCAGCTCTGTCAAGCTTGATGAGAGCCATAGCCTCGCGATACTTGGAGGGAACGAGGGGATCCTCGTGCCAGAGACCTGCACCGAGGTTATCCGGAATAACCTGAGCGATGCGGAGCTCATCAAGTGCGCGGCTGTATTCGCCGTTGTTGTAGAAGTCAATTCCCTTACCGAGGTGAGCATTGATATGCTGCTTAGCGATGATGGTCTCACCGCCCTCGCAAGGAATGTACTCGTGGTTGTTAAGGATCCAAAGAGCCTTATCGTAGTCGCCTGCACGAATTGCAGCGCTTGCCCACTCGGTGCAAACGTCGTCACGAGCAACCTTGATATCGGGAACGTAGGAGGCAATGATCTCCTCGCTCTTCTTTGCATCGTAGCCCATATGGTTGAGGAGGTATGCCTTCTCGTAAATGAGCTGGTCGCAGTCAGCACCGCCGGAAATTGCGCGGTCAAGCTCTGCCATAGCCTCGTCGTGCTTGCCCATCTTCCAGAGATATACGGCACGGCAACGTGCAGCCTCAAAGTTTCCGCACTCGCACCAAAGCTTGTATGCCTCGTCATATCTTCTGTGAGCGAACTCAAGACAACCGAGGAGGTACTTTGCATACTCCTCTTCTCTGCCGACGAGAACAGCCTTCTCCTCGGGTCTGGTGGGGAACGTGCGATGCATAGGATCAGCAAGCTCAGGCTTACCGATTATGTAAGCAACAACGGGAGCAAGCTTCTCGGTGCAGTATGCGGGCATATCAGCGAGAAGCTGGTAAGCCTCATCAGCAAAGCCTGCGGAAAGCAGGTCAACGTATACGTCAAGGCAGGTCTGGGAAGGATCGGAGGAAAGCTTACCGTAGAAGTCAGCCTTGCTCATCTTGCCGCAGATAAGCATTGCGTATCTTGCGAGATGGTTAAGGGGATCAACGGAAAGAATGCTCTGAAGTCTGATAACAGCATCCTTCTTGTTGCCAAGCTTGTAATCGCAAAGTGCTGCAAGAGGTCCTGCAACGGGGTTCTCCTTTGCGTAGTTAAGAGCAGTTTCAGCACAGAAGAGACCGGTCTCATAATCCTTCTTCTTTGCGCCGATACGTGCAGCCTCGGTCATACCGCAAGAAACGGAATCAGCAGACCAAGCAGCCTTGCGGAAGTTCCACTCAGCCTCATGATCCTTGCCGAGGTGCTTCTTTGCGATACCGCGGAGGTAGTATGCTCTACCACTCTGATGCTCGGTGTTGAGACGGTTGGTAACGTCGATGCACTTGTTGAGAAGCTCCTCAGCAAGCTCGAAGTTGCCGTCGTTTATAGCGCACTCACCGAGAGTTTCGTATGCAGGCGCAAAGCTTGCATCAAGCTCGATAGCTCTCTCAAAGTACTTTCTGCAATCCATAGAAGGATCGCGGAACTGCATAAGGTGAATACCGTCCTGATATGCGCAGTATGCGGAGGTCTCCTCGTTGGGCATGGGTACTTCGGGGAAGAAAGGAGGAAGAGGATTCTTAACTCTGTTCTTCTTTACGTACTCAAATACGCCCTCGAGAGCGATACGGTACTCGGAAAGGTCAATAGCGGGAAGGTCGATCTCTTCAACCTGACCGGGCTCAAGAGTGATCTTCTTGGCAACAACCTTCTTGCCGTTAACCTCGAATACAAGCTTAGCATTCTTAACCTTCTCGGTGGTCTGAAGCTTGATCTTACCGTCGGAAACGTTTACTGCAGCCTTGAGGTTAGCGTAGGTAGGAACGCCGATCTCGGAGATCGGGAACCAGAACTGGGAGAAGTTCTTGGTCTCATAGGGCTCGAGCCAAGAGAAGTCGGGCTGGTTGTTGGAGTAAGAGCCCGCCATAAGCTCTGCGTATGCACCGTCGGTATCGGTAAGAGCTCTCTCCCAAGACTGGGAAAGCTGGTTGTATGCCCAGGTGAACATCTTCTTACCGGTAGAGGTGTGGTGATCGGAAACGTGAACAACACCGCACTTCTTGCCGTTATCATATCCGCCGAAGAAATCGTAATCGGAATCTGCGGAGAAGTAAGAGGTGGAGAACTTGGTGTTGAAGTGCTTTCTGATATCTACGCCACCATCGGGATAACGGTAGCCGTTGAACATTCCGTCAGCAATGGGGTAGGTGGTGTGGCTTCTTCTGTAGTGGAAGTTAACGTAGTCAACATCCGGCGGGAAGAAGATCTCGTACTCGGGGTTAACCGGAACTGCGGTGTTCTCCCACCAAAGGAAGGAGTGACGCATAGAGGTGCGGTTAGCAACCTTCATTCTGGTTTCAAAATATGCCTTACCGGGCTCAAGGTGAATACCTACCATACCCTTCATACGGTCGATAGGATCGTGCTCGGAAAGCCATACGGTATATCCGTCGCCATCCTTTACGATCTCGCTGTCAACGGGCATAAAAGTGGAGGGACGGTGGTGGTAGGGCCAGTTAAACTCTACACCGCCGGAGATCCAGGAACCGAGTGCACCGATAAGAGCGGGCTTAATAACGTGCTGACGATAGAAGAAATCGTAACCGGTACGCTTGTCCTTTGCGGAGAAGATACGTCCGCCGATTTCGGGGAGAATGATAAGCTCGAGATACTCGTTCTCAAGACGGATTGCCTCGTACTCCTTATCAAACTTTTCCTTCTGTCTGGTCTTGATTACAACCTTATTGGGGTAAGGATTACCCGTAGAGCGCTGATGTACGCGGTTTTCCGCAAACATAGGAAGCTCTTCGCAGGGGGACTCGGGATAAGTAGGGATAACTATCTTTTCCCTTGCAGCGATCATGCCGTTGCCAAAAGCCATGGTGATTCTCCTTTACATATTTGATACGCGTTACGCATAGTTATTTACGCTACTATTTTATCAGCAAGCCCGTCAAGTGTCAACACTAAAATGGCCGTAAAAATTCACGATATTTTTGAGAATACCATCAACTTGACAAGCACTGTTTAAAGTGATAGTATAATGCTAACGGAGGATGCTATGAAAATATACGTTTACATCGATCCCGAATATAAGCAATCCATTTGGCTTTCACAAGCGTACCACTCGATATGCGAGGAAGCCGCAAAAAAGAAATACAACGTCATATTGCTTGACGGTGATAATATCTTCAATGCCGATATCGACGAATACTTCAAGGGCGAAAGCAAGCGCGTGCTTCTTGTGCTTACCACCTCTCTTGAGCATTCCGAGAAGTTAGGCGCGCTGCTCTTCAGGCACAACGTGCATATGCTGCTTGTCAACCACCAAAACCCGCAGATTGCAAACAACTCCTCCTGCGTTATGGTGGACTACACGGACGGTATGCGCAGAATTATCGATTACCTTTGTGCTTGCGGGAAGTCGAGCACCGCTCTTTACGGCATAAACCCGAAGTCCTCAACGGACATGATAAAATACGAATACTTCAAAAACCTGCAGGGCATGAGCTATTCCCACGAAAGCTCAATTGCCAAGAGCATATACTACAACAAGCACGGTCTTGACGAGTGCTTTAACTATATGCTCCCCGAGCTTGATAAGTTTGATTCCTTTATATGCGCTAACGATATTGTTGCACGCTCACTTATAAGCAAGCTTCAAGCAATTGGCAAAAGGGTCCCCGAGGACGTATTTGTAATATCCTTCGGTGATTACCTTATTTCCCAGATGGGCGAGCCGACGCTTACCACAATTTCAGTCGACCATGGTGAGCTTGGCAGACAGGCGTTGTTTGCGTACAGATACCTGCACAAGGCGGACACGAACATTAACATGACAGCCAAGGTTCCCTCCACCCTGTTTGTACGCAATTCAACCGCAAATATGAATCCCGAAATAAGCACAGAGCGTAAGTACGTACCGGCACCGACCGAAAAGGTGCTTGACTTCTACAACGATGATGCGAGCCGCAAGATACTTGCGCTTGAGAAAATGCTCACCTCCTGCGACAAGCTTGATCTACAGATAATAAGCGGTATGCTTAACAAAATTCCCTACTCCAAGATGGCAAGCGGACTTTTCATTTCCGAAAACGTTATCTTCTACCGCATCAAGCGCCTCGTTAAGGTTGCGGAAGCGGAAAACAAGGAGCGGCTTATCACACTTATAACCGAGCACCTCTCGCAAAAGGAAATTTCCGAATATATCGAAGCGGATTCGATGAAATAATAACAGCCTCAACGACCAAGGTCGTTGAGGCTGTTCTTTGCTGATTAAGCCAATCTGAATTATTGCTTACAACGTTGAAAGCACTGAGATCGGTAAGCACCTCGGAGGTAAAGGAAATAAGCTTAAGCTCCGGAGCATTGATGAACCTCGAACCGGGTTCTGCCTAGGGCAGAGCGGGTTCGATTCTGTAATTGTCTACAAATAAAAAGGACGCACAAGGCGTCCTTTTTATTTGGTGGAGACAACTGGAAGCTCGGACTTCCACCGGAAGTCCGATGAACCCCGAACCAGATTCTGCGCAAGCGCAGAGCTGGTTCGATTCCTAAGTTGTCACAAAACAAAAAGACACCCGGATGGGTGCCTTTTTGTTTTGGTGGAGACAACTGGAAGCTCAATGCTCCGCAGGAGCATTGATGAACCGCGAACCAGATTCTGCGCAAGCGCAGAGCTGGTTCGATTCCTAAGTTGTCACAAAACAAAAAGACACCCGGATGGGTGTCTTTTTGTTTTGGTGGAGACA
>JAFOAB010000336.1 GCA_017382555.1 Clostridia bacterium | reverse complement strand
GGCGAGGTTGTCGAGGGTCTTGACGATTACACCATCATTCACTCCGGTCCTCCGATCGAGCACGAGGACATGGTAATGCTTCACCGCCGCGGTCTCGTTTCCGCTTGTCTCTTCGAGGGATGGGCAAAGAACGAGGAAGAGGCAATGAAGCTTATCACAAGCGGCAAGATCAAGCTTCTCTCCGCACTTGACACCAACACCGTTGGTGCAGGTACCGGTATCATCACCAAGAGCGTTGCTATGATCGTTACCGAGGACCGTGCTACCGGTAAGATCGCTGCAACCTTCCCCGCAGAGGGTCCCAACCAGGGCGGATTCTGCGGCTGGGGTCTCTACAGCAAGGAGATCGCAGATTACCTCCGTTATATGCGCGAGGATCTTCTCCCCGTTATGGCAGAGGTAGCAAAGAACATGGGCGGTCTCGCAACCAAGCCCATTCTTGCAGAGGCTATGCAGATGGGCGACGAGAACCATACCCGTCAGACCGCTGCTGACCTTCTCTTCGACAAGAAGGTTCTTCCCGAGCTCTTCAAGCTCGATATGCCCAAGGAAAAGATCATGAAGGTTCTCGACTACATCGTTGAGACCCCCAGATTCTTCCACTGCTTCGGTCAGGGCGCAAGCCGTGCGGCTATGCTCTCCGCAGTTGGCACTCCCTACTCCACCATGGTTACCGCTATCTGCGGAAACGGTGTTGAGTTCGGTATCAAGGTTGCAGGCCTCGGCGACGAGTGGTTCTGCGCTCCCGCACCTATGATGAAGGGTAAGTACACCTCCTCCTCCTTCAAGGAAAGCGATCAGCTTCCCTGGATCGGTGACAGCTGCGTAGTTGAGTGCGCAGGTATGGGCGGTATCGCTGCAGGTGCATCCCCCATCGTATGTAACCTCCGCGGTCTTAAGCTTAAGGATGCTATCGGCATCTCCCGCGAGATGGAGCAGATCTGTATCGCTCGTAACTACAACTTCCCCATTCCTAACCTCGACTTTGACTTCCTTCCCGTTGGTATCGACATTCGCAAGGTCGTTGAGACCGGCATTTGCCCCGAGATCCACGGCGGTATGTTCAACTACACCGGCGGACTTATGGGTGCAGGCTCTGCCCGCGTTCCCATGCTCTGCTTCGAGAAGGCAATGAAGAGATTTGCCGAGAAGTACGGCAACCTTTAATCACCATTAAAATTGCCCGATTACCTCGATTGATTTTTGCGCGTCATCCTCGAGCGTTGCTGTCCGCACGGATTCTTCGCTTCGCTCGAGAATGACGGCGCGGACAGCAGGCGAAGGATCTGCGCAAATTTTCTGTTGATTTCAATAACAATTTTGGAGAACCGCGCTTTGCCGCGGTTTTCCCATACAAG
Organism: Clostridia bacterium; assembly: GCA_017382555.1. Lineage (GTDB taxonomy): Bacteria > Bacillota > Clostridia > Oscillospirales > CAG-272 > RUG12395. The sequence continues at coordinate 3,611 of JAFOAB010000336.1, read as the reverse complement.
AGGACAAAATGAAAGAAATTCGCAACGTAATCGTGCTTAACTTGGGCTCCACCAGCTTCAAGTTCAAGCTTTTCGATTTTGCAAACAACGAAAAGGTGCTTGCAACCGGTGAAATTGAAAACATCGGTACTGCAGGCGGTGCATACAGCATCTCCACGGGCGACAACACCGTTAAGGGTGCTTGCGACTGCAAGGTACACGGCGATGCCTTTGCCCTTCTTATGGACGCTCTTACCGAGGCGGGCATAGTAAAGGGACTCGACGAGCTTGACGCGGTAGGCTACAAGGCAGTTCACTGCGGCGCACTCAAGGGCGCACAGCTCGTTACCGATGAGCTTATCGCAAAGCAGGAGAAGTTCGTCTCCTTCGCACCCGCGCACAACCCCATCTACATCAATATGATGAAGCAGGTTTCCGAGCGTTGGCCCGAGCTGAAGCAGGTTGCATATTTTGAGACCAGCTTCCACGCTACCATTCCGGATGAGCGCGTTACCTACGGTGTTCCCACCGAGTGGAAGGACGAGATGGGCATCCGCCGCTACGGCTTCCACGGCTCCTCCCACAGCTACATCGGTATGACGATGAAGGAGCTTGAGCCCGCAGCTACCAAGGTTGTTTCCGTACACCTCGGTGGCTCCTCCTCCATTTGCGCTATTAAGGATGGAGAAAGCGTTGCTTCCTCCATGGGCGCAACCCCCCAGAGCGGTCTGTTCCACAACAACCGCGTTGGTGACTTCGACGTATTCTGCATTCCCGAGCTTGTAAACAAGTACGGCAGCCTTGACGCGGTTATGAAGAAGCTTTCCAAGGAAAGCGGCTTCTTGGGTGTCAGCGGCGTTTCCAACGACCTTCGCGACGTTATTGCGGCGGCAGAGGACGGAAACAAGAATGCACAGCTCGCTATCGATGCATTCGTTGATAACATTGTAGGCTACATCGGTATGTTCTCCGCATATATGGAGGGCCTTGACGCTATCGCCTTCACCGGCGGTATCGGTCAGCACAGCCACAAGGTGCGCACCGCAGTTCTCAAGCGCCTCGCTTGGCTCGGTGTAGAGCTTAACGATGCAGAGCTTGAGCGCAGCTCCGACGGTAAGATCACCGCAGACGGCAGCAAGGTTGCCGTTTACGTTCTCAAGACCAACGAGGAGCTTATGGTCGCTCGCAAGACCGTAGAGTTCCTTTCCAAGTAAGAGAATATACGAAAAGAGGTATGAAGAACACAGTTCTTCATACCTCTTTTTGCTTTACTTATTACTTGCGGGTTACTTGCGGGAGTCAACGTAGACCATTGCGGCGTTACCGTACTTCATCATTGCGTTCACGATTGCATAATGCGCTTCGTTTTCCTCGGTTTTTGCGGCATAAGTTTCAACGCTGTAGGTAAGCGTTTTGCTTACGGGTACAACACCCTCGCAGATCGTTATCTCCACCTTCTCGGAAAGCTGGGTGGCGACAAGCTTGTCAAAGCTAATAACGTAAACTCCGCCAACAAGATTAAAGCTCTCGGCGGGTACTGTCCAAGTTCTGCCATCCAGAGTGATTACTGCATTGAGTCCCTCCACGCTTTCCGCCTGAAGCTTGAACCTGATTTGGATATTATCCTGCATATAAAGGCTTGCGCTCTTCCAAACAGCCTTTTCTACATCGGGAGCATCGGAGAAGCTCAATACGGAGGTGTAGGTGGGGACGGTCTGCGTTGCCCACGCCCTCTGCGCCTCGGTCAGCTGTGCATTTGCAAGCTTATCCGTGTTGCGGTTCGTGTAAAGCTGTGACTCGGAACCGTAGTTTAGCAGGTCCACAAGCATGGTGCGCAGTGCGGTGTTTTGAGAAGCAGCATCGGTTGCAAGCTGATTGTAGCAATAGGTCGCAATGCTGTATTCCTTGCAATCAAGCTCGTATTCCTGACCGTCATAGGTTGCGTAAAGCTTTGCGGTAACCGTCTCCGTCATAAACGCGGGGGAAAGATTCTTGAAGCTGAATACAAGCAGATTGTTATCCTGAACGCCCTCGTTTACCACCGTGGTCTTACCTGCCATCTCAAACTCCACACGGACGTTAGTGTAGCGCAGGGAGTCAAAATTTCTTACCTTAAAGTTAATTGCGATGTTGTTTTGGAGCGTCAGAGAAGCGCTCTTGAAGCGGGGCGCCTCATCCATAATATCAAAGCCTGCCGCGCGCTCAGCAAGGGGAGTGGAGTTAAGCGGCTCTGTCTGGGTGTGACCTGCATCGGGGGGATTGATTCCCGCGCCGCCAATGGAAACACCGCTGTTTGAAACGTAGATAGGCTCAAGGAATGCAAATCTTCCGCTATCCGTGTTTTTACCGACGTATCCGTGGTAGCACACCCACATCTTACCCTCGGAATCCGTAAAGTAGGAGCCGTGTCCGCATCCGTTAACGGTTTTGGAGGTAAGGGGGGACTTTCTCTGGAGGATGGGGGTAGGGTTCTTCTGCCAGCTTGCGGGATTCATCGGATCGGTGCCTACAAGCTTCATATATCCGAGCGCGTACCACGTCGTCCAGTAGCCGCTACCCGTGTACATAAGGTAGATGGAGCCATCCTCGCCGTAGACGGGAGAACAGCCTTCAACGACCTTAGGCCACCATTTGGTGCCGTTGGTGCTGTAACCGTTCATTTCCCAATCATAGGTAGGCTCGCATATCTTAACGGGCTCACCCGTAATTTCCCAAGGTGTTTTAAAAGTAACGATGTTAATGGTCTGATGGAACGCGGAGGTATCTCTGCCTATCTCGCTGACGAAGGTCATATACACCTTGCCGTTGACGCGAAGTATGCTCATACCCGCGCAGAATATATCGTTATAATTCGTGCCCTGAGAGTTGGAGTACGTAAACTCTATCATAAGAGGCTCGTTAACCGCGCCCGTAAGGGGGTTACCCCATCTGCCGAGCAGATAGTCGCCGTCAAGGCACTTCAGCACGTACTCGCGCTGTCCGCTGTGGTCCTCGTCCTCCGTATTTGCAAGGCCGAGGAACATATACCAGCCACCCTTGCCAAAGCCGATCTCCTCATCGGAGAAATAGTGTATCTCGGGCGACCAAGCGTTTTTGTAGGTGCTCGGTGCTTTAAATATTGTTGTTTTCGCCGCGCTTCCGAGGTCGGAAAGGTTTGCGGCACACGCAAGACCGATGGAGGTTCCGCCCGTGCTTGTCATATAATACATACCGTCGTGATAGAACACGAAGGGGTCAGCCGCCGTGCAAAGCTGAAAATCGAAGGTCTCGCTGCCCGTAACTTTTGCGGAGGCATTTACCTCGGGGCCGAAATTGAGAGTACCCGTCATCGTTCCGCCGAGGGCCTTGGGGCCACATATCTCGGTGATTCTGTAAAGCTCACCGCCGTTGAGGTTCAGGGTGCAATTTCCGTAAAACGCTCCAAGTCTTCTGTAGGAAAGGGAAAGCGGACCGTAAATGGCACCGTCGTTTACGGTAATGTTAACGTCGCCGTAGTATTTGGGATTAGTTCCGAAGGTGCCGTCCTTTTCGAACGCAACAAGGTAAATACCGCCCAAAAACGTTCCGCCGTCTATTGTCGCGTTTACGTTAACGTATCTCGCTGATTTTTCACCCGTAAGTATCAGCTTTTC
>JAFOAB010000335.1 GCA_017382555.1 Clostridia bacterium | reverse complement strand
CTTACGGAAAGTGAAAGAAATAAGACGCTGCACTTAGATGATGAGCTGCACAAGAGAGTCATCGGACAGGATGAGGGTGTGAGCAAGGTGACGGAGGCCATTATCCGCTCCAAGGCAGGAATTAAGGACCCGGATAAGCCAATCGGTTCCTTCTTATTCTTAGGTCCTACCGGTGTAGGTAAGACGGAGCTTGCCAAGGCACTGGCACAGGCACTCTTTGATGATGAGACCAATATGGTGCGTATCGATATGAGCGAGTATATGGAAAAATTCTCCGTATCCCGCCTTATCGGAGCGCCTCCCGGCTACGTAGGCTACGAGGAGGCAGGTCAGCTTACCGAGGCTGTACGCCGCCGTCCCTATTCCGTTGTGCTGTTTGACGAGATAGAAAAGGCACATCCGGACGTATTCAACGTACTGCTTCAGGTGCTTGATGACGGCAGGATAACGGATAGTCAAGGCAGAACGGTGGACTTTAAGAACACAATCCTGATACTCACATCAAACCTCGGTAGCGATATGATACTGAATGGAATTGAAAATGGTGAGATCACGGATGAAGCAAAGGATGCGGTAAATACGCTTCTCAAGCGCAGCTTCCGTCCCGAATTTCTCAACCGACTTGACGAAACGGTATTCTACAAGCCGCTGTCAAAGGACGATATATCGAAGATTACCGAGCTTCAGCTTAATTCCCTGCGCACGCGCCTTTCCGCGCACCGCCTGACTCTTGCGCTGACGGAGGAGGCAAAGGACTTTATCGCAGACGCGGCATATGATCCCATCTACGGTGCAAGACCGCTTAAGCGCTTCTTGCAAAGCAGAGTAGAGACACTTATTGCAAGAGAGATGATCAAAAAGGACATCGCGCCCGAAAGCACAGTAATAGTAGACGTTAAGGAAAACGTGCTTTGTGTTTCCGTAAAAGATCCCGCGCCGATAGAGGCATAAAAATACCGCCGAGAGCTTAACACGCTCTCGGCGGTATTTTTAACCAAGAAAGAAATCGGAAACAAGCATAACACAAAATCCAACGAGCAGCGCGTACGTCGCGCCGCGCTCGTGGCCGTGGGAATGCGTTTCGGGTATCATTTCGTCGCTGATAACGTAAAGCATCGTACCTCCCGCAAAGGCAAGCGCAAACGGCAATATAGCGCTTGCGATGCTGACGGCAAAATATCCGATAAACGTGCCGACGATCTCCACAACACCGGTAACGGAAGCAAGCAAAAACGTGCGCTTTGGAGAAGCTCCAACAGCAAGAAGAGGGGCGATTATAACCATACCCTCGGGGATATTCTGAAGCGCAATACCGCCCGCAATCATAAGCGCCTGCGAGGTATCACCCGAGCCGAAGCCGACGCCTGCGGCAATACCCTCGGGGAAATTATGTATCGCAATAGCGGCAACGAACAAAAGCACCTTGCTTATATTTCCGTTTGCGTGGCTCTCCTCCTCTCCGCCCGCAAGCTTATGGAGGTGGGGGACGAGCTTGTCGATGAAGTTAAGGCAAACAGCACCCGCAAATATGCCGGCAATTGTGGTGAGCAGACCGAATTTTCCGCCCGACTCAAGCGCAGGGAGAATAAGTCCGAGAACAGCGGCGGCAAGCATAACGCCTGCGGCAAACGAAAGAACTATATCCGCAAATTTGTGGGATTGCTTTTTAAACAATAAACCGATGATCGCACCGATGACGGTAGCACCGCCGACACCGAACGCAGTAAGTAATACAAGTTGCATAAGTGCTCCTTTTTAGTAAATATATTTGATTATATATCAATCCGTGATGAAAATCAAGCAAAAGTTGAAGGGCGCGTTACCGCCCCCTTCTCCCTATTCAAAGATATGCACGCAGGCTCTTACCAAGCCTTTCCTCTTCTTCTATCAACCTCTTTGCAATGGACCTTGCCTCGTTATCGGCGGCAGGATATTGGTTGAGGTATTTAGAAAGAGATTTCACACCCATATTGCATCCGTCCGTCATAAGATCCGCAATCGTTGCATCCGTATGATTCATTGCAAGCTTTGCGTTCGTCTTGATTTTGGACATACCAACGGCAATGACGGCAGGGTCCTTGCCATCATCCCCAAATCTTTGAAGTGCTGTGTGTATCTCGCTTGTAAGAACGCTGTGGCAGTCCTTGGACTCCACAAGTCTCCCCTTCAGCGCCTCGGACTTCACCTCGCTTAATACGTCATCAATAGATTCAATCCCCATTTTTGCCCCCGCATCACATTCGCGAAGAAGCCTTACGGTATCGTTCTCCATAATACAATCCTCCTTGTTTTTCTTATATTCTGCCCTTTCTCACACATGGCATTCGCAGTATTAAAATATTTTTCATTTTTTTCAATTTTACTATTGACATTTCAGATTACTTATGTTAGTATATTAGAGCTGTGATAAACAGATGCGCTACTAGCTCAGTGGATAGAGTGCCCGGCTACGAACCGGTAGGTCGCAGGTTCGAATCCTGCGTGGCGCGCCACGAAAAAAGACACCCGTTGGGTGTCTTTTTTCATTGTGCGGCACATTTTACAGAATTGCAGGATTCGAACGGTCGGTAGTGAATTGCCGTCCGGGGGACGGCAAGAGCCGACCGGACCGGAGCCCGTCGAGGGCGGAGAATCTAATCCTGCGTGGCGCGCCCCCTTTTACAGAATTACAATTTTATATTGATTTTTAGCTGTTGTTGATATAAAATATTTGCATAGATTCTTCAATAAGGAGCACTTATGCAGCTTGTATTACTTACTGCCTTCGGCGTTGGCGGGGCGACGATCGTCGGCGCACTTATAGGGCTTATTTTCAAAAAGCAATCGCACCGCTTTGCGGACATAGTTCTTTCCTTCGCGGCAGGCGTTATGCTTGCGGCGGCAGT
>JAFOAB010000334.1 GCA_017382555.1 Clostridia bacterium | reverse complement strand
CAAGAAAGCAAGTCCGAGACCAAGTCCCTCGGAGGCGCCCTCGATAAGTCCGGGCACGTCTGCGCACACAAAACCTCTGCCCTCACCAACCGCAACAACTCCAAGGTTGGGGGAAAGCGTGGTAAAGTGATAAGCGGCAATTTTGGGCTTTGCGGAGCTTATACGGGAAAGCACGGAGGATTTACCAACGCTCGGAAGGCCGATAAGTCCAACGTCCGCAAGCATCTTTAATTCTAGAGTAAGCTCTCTTTCCTCGCCCTTGGTGCCGTTTTTCGCAAAGCGAGGGATCTGACGGGTAGGGGTTGCAAAATGTCTGTTGCCCCAACCGCCCTTACCGCCGCGGCAAATTATCTTTTCCTCACCCGCGCCTATATCGCAAAGCAGTCTGCCAGTTTCCTTATCCTTGATAAGGGTTCCGGGGGGAACGGGAATGCGAACGTCCTCACCGTTCTTACCGTGCATTTTACCGCCCATACCGTTCTGTCCGTTTTCCGCAACAAACTTGCGCTTATAACGGAAGGAAAGAAGAGTGTTCGAGCCCTCATCTGCATAGAAAATAATGTTACCTCCCCTACCGCCATCACCGCCGTCGGGACCGCCGTTGGGAACGTATTTTTCACGTCGGAAGGAAATAGCGCCGTTACCGCCGTTTCCCGCCTTCGTATAGATCGTAATAAGGTCAATAAACATTTATCAGTCCTCCTTGTCTCCGCGCTCACGTACAACTATCTTGATAGGAGTACCCTTGAATCCGAATGTCTCGCGAATTCTGTTTTCGAGGTATCGCTGATACGAGAAGTGGAAAAGCTCCGCATCGTTGCAGAAATAAACGAACGTGGGAGGCTGAACTCCGGACTGGGTAACGTAGTAGATCTTAAGACGCTTACCCTTGTCGGACGGAGGCTGATGACGGGCCTCCGCATCGTTCTGCATATCATTGAGAAGACCGGTAGTGATTCTGGTCTTCGCCTGATTATCAACGTATACGATCTGCTTAAAGAGCTCGTTATGCATTCTCTGTCCCGTCATTGCGGAAACGAAGATGATAGGAGCATATGTCATATAGGAAAGCGAATCGTAGATCTTCTTTTCAAACTCGCGTACGGTCTTGTTATCCTTTTCAACAAGATCCCACTTGTTAAGGAGAATAATACAAGCCTTGCCCGCCTCGTGTGCGATACCCGCAATCTTCTCGTCCTGATCGGTAATTCCCTCGTAGGCATCGATAACGATAAGGCATACGTCGGCACGCTCAACGGCCGCTTTTGCTCTCAGAACAGAAAAATGCTCTATTCTGTCCTCTATCTTGCTCTGCTTACGGATACCCGCAGTATCTATAAAGTTGAATTTACCAAACTCGTTTTCATGATAAGAGTCAACGGCATCTCGGGTGGTACCGGCAATGTTGGAAACGATGTGCCTGTTGTCACCGAGTATACGGTTAACGATGGAGCTCTTACCTGCATTCGGCTTACCGATAACGGCTACGTTTATAACGTCGTCGTCCTTTTCCTCCTCATCGCCATTGGGGCAAAGCTCAAACGCGAGGTCGAGAAGATCTCCCGTACCGCTTCCGTGGATGGAGGAAAGCGCGATGACATCCTCACCGATACCAAGCTCGTAGAACTCGTAAAACTCTGCGGGAAGAGCACCGACAGCATCAACCTTATTAACGAGGGTGATGATCGGCTTATTGGAGCGCTTAAGCATAAGCGCGATCTCTCTGTCATCGGCAAGCAGACCGCTTCTTACGTCACACATAAAGAAAATAACGTCTGCGGCGGCAATAGCAAGCTCGGACTGAAGGCGCATCTGCTTGAGAATAACGTCCTCTGACTTAGGCTCAATTCCGCCCGTATCAATTATAACGAATTTTTTATTAAGCCATTCGCCCTCACCGTATATACGGTCACGGGTAACTCCGGGAACGTCCTCAACAATGGAACGGCGCTCGCCGATAAGCTTATTAAAGAGGGTACTTTTTCCAACGTTTGGACGACCCACAATAGCAAATACTGGTTTTCCCATTATATCACATCCTTAACCGATAAAATCGGTAAAATAATCTGTTGCCTTATCGGCAGAAATACTGTATAGCGCATAACCGCCCTGAAGCTTGGCAAGCTCCACGCAAACGGTAACGCTTTCCTCCCCAAAATAAACGGAGGGGTAAATTCCGTAATCGGCCCTATACTGAACGAGTGCCGCCTCAAGATCCGAAGCTGTCAAGGTGACGCTGTTCATTAACGTAAACTCGCCGTCAAGCAATGCCTTTTTGAGCTTATCAAGGTCCTTAATGAACTTTTCCGCATACATAACGCTGCCGCTTTCAAGATCGATGGTAATGGCGGAATACGCCTTGTCGGGCATTTCATCGACCACACCGCCAAAGATATCAATGGCGACGTAAAACTCTACCGAAAGCCACTTATCGTTATGCAAAACGTAATTGCATTCCGTAGTCTTGTAAAAAATCTCCGAGCCGCCACTCACCATGGAAGCCGCACCGGGTACCGAGCGCTTGAAAAGGTTAGCGCAAGCCGATTCGATTTCTCTGTTTATCATAACGGTGAGATCGTTATTATCGGCAATAGTGACCTTGGGATAAATAAAGGTCTTGGTGCTTGAAGAGGCAGAGCCGATGCTCTCCTTAACGGTTACAAGCTCAATAATAGGCGCCGCTGACGGAGGCACGATAACCTCCTCCGTTACTGTTGTAACGCCATCCGTCTCTGTAATCGGCTCGGTCGTAACAGCTGTAGTAGATTCTTCTGTCCCTTTACCGCATGAGGATAAAATAAGCATCAAAGCAATAATTAAAGCAATATATCTTTTCACCGCATATCCTTTCCGAGGATATGGGATACAAGCTCCTCTGCACCGTCGCAAGCGGTAATTTTGACACCGAGAGCCTCGGAAAGCTCAGACGGATACATTCCGTCAAGGAAATCACCAACGCCTGTGCGCAGGCAATTTATCGGTATAAACAGCTCTTCCCCAAGCTCCTTATCCTTTAGAGCGGCAAGTATATCCTTACCTGTCAAAAGACCGGAAACGGTTATGCTTTTACCAAAGGTCAAATTATCAACGGCGTATACGTTACAGCGCATACCATCATACTTTTTCTCAATGCGCTTTGCAAGCTGGCTGAGTATTGGGTAGGCGGCGTGTCCCGTTGCGATACTGACAGTGCGAGACGTTACGTCCCCGTCAATAGAATCAAGTGCGTACAGAGAATCCTCAACAAACAGCGTGCACATACCGACACCGTTTTCAAGCTGAGGGTAGCCCTCGTAAAACGCCTCCTCGGGAAGCTCCCTGCCGCATCTGAGATAAAACTCATCGGAAGCAAAGAAGGTGCGCTCACCATGCTCCTCGCGCATTTTGTCACCGAAGGAGTTGATTATGTCAATACACTCCGCACAATCATCGTCAGAAAAATGAGTGAGCGGGCAAAGCCCCTCGCGGTGGTCGGTAAGTCCTGCGGGAACAACGGAAACACTGTTGAGCTTCGGGGTAATTGCCGCAAGGTCGGAGAGAGTACGCTTAAGCGCCTCACCGTCATTATATCCCTTACAAAGAACTATTTGCGCATTTACCTCAATATTCGCGGCAGTTAAACGCGGAATATATGAAAGCACCTCGCCCGCACGCTTGTTCTTCATCATTTTTACACGAAGGTCGGGATCTGTCGTATGAACGGAAATATTAACCGGAGAAAGGTGCATTTCAACAATGCGGTCAATGTCTCTGTCTTGAAGATTTGTAAGCGTCACGTAATTGCCGTGCAGAAAAGAAAGTCGCTCGTCATCGTCCTTGAAGTAAAGCGTATCGCGCATGCCCTTGGGCATCTGGTCGATAAAGCAGAAGATGCATTTATTCTTGCAGGTCTTCTTTTTATCCATAAGAGGCGTTTCGAAATCAAGACCGATATCATCGTATTCGTCCTTCTTGATTACAACCTCAAAGCGAATACCTTCTCGCTCGATTTCAAGTGCAACTCTTGCCTCCGTCAAATAAAAGCGGTAGTCAAGCACGTCTCTGATCTCGTGGCCGTTTACACTGATAAGCGTATCATCAACGCATATTCCGTTTTTCGCGGCAAGAGAATTTTTCTCTACCTCTGTGATGCGTACCAAAATACCGCCTCCATTCAAACATAAGTATACAGATTATATTAAACCATAAATCTTACAAAACTGCAATACTTAAAATAAAATTCTTTACAAAATATAGATATAGTAGTATACTTATGTTACATAAACCATATGGAGGCATACTGTGGATACAGTAAAAATAATTAACGAAGCGGTAGACAAATACCGCGATAGTATTCTTGAAACCGAAAGATACATATGGAACAATCCTGAAACGGGCTACAAGGAATGGAAGACCCACGCACATCTCAAGGCAAAGTACGAGGCACTTGGCTATGAGGTACACGAGGCGGGCAACGTCCCCGGCTTTTACGTGGATATAGACACGGGCAAGGAAGGACCTTGCGTTCTTGTGCTTGGCGAGATGGACTCCGTAATCTGCCCCGAGCATCCCGAATCCGATAAGGAGACGGGTGCAGTACACGCTTGCGGACACAACACGCACAGCGCTTCCCTTTACGGCATTGCTGCCGCGCTTACCGACAAGCGCGTGCTTGACGGACTTTGCGGCAAGATCAAGCTTTGCGCCGTTCCCGCAGAGGAGCTGCTTGAGATAGAATACCGCTCCGAGCTGAAAAAGCAAGGCGTTATCAAATATTTCGGCGGAAAAAGCGAATTTCTTTCCCGCGGATATTTCGACGGCGTTGACCTTGCCTTTATGGTACACGCGGGCGGCAGATTTTCCATCAGCAAGGGTTGCCACATTGGTTGTATCGCCAAAACCATAATTTACAAGGGCAAGGCGGCGCACGCGGGCGGAGCTCCCCATTTGGGCAGAAATGCGCTTTACGCGGCAACCTGCGGTCTTAACGCAGTAAATGCGATTAGAGAAACGTTCCTTAATATGGATTATAT
>JAFOAB010000333.1 GCA_017382555.1 Clostridia bacterium | reverse complement strand
CTTGTAGAGAATGTTTCCGCCTTCGCCGGACGATACACGACCCATAAGAAGAACGTGCTTGATATCGTAGAAAATAGCATAGTATGCAACAGCGTATCCGAAATAAGATCCTATGGATTCGTAGATCTTTGCGGCACGCTCATCACCCTGTGCCATAAGTCCCTGAACGACCTTGAGCTTTTCTGCGGGAGATGCATTCTCGTCAAGCTCGATGCCTGCTGCGGGAGCGAGCTTGATAACTGCATCCTGCGAGAAGTACTTAACTCCGCAACCGTAGTCGCCCGACCACTCGTCGACCATTGCGTTCTTGTTATAGTCAGCAGGAACGAAAGCAAGCTCATTGAGCCATCCGGTAATGTTGCCGTTACCGTCAACGTATCCGCCGGCTTCACTTGTACCCATAGCTACGCCAAGAACGTTAGTGTCATCGAGATCCATTGCGCCCGCAAGAGCGGTAACGTCACCGTCATTTGCTACCTCGATCGGTACTCCGCCGAGCTCCTTTGCGATGTCGGTGTAAATGCTCTTAACAACCTTTTCAAAAGCCTCGGGATTTTCGTTCTTTACCTTAAGGAAGAGCGAGGATGTCATAATTCTGTTGCCGATAACAACGCCCGCGGTGGATACGCCTATAGCGTCAACCTTGGGCATCTTGGATGCGGCGGTCTTCATAGCATCCATAATTCCTTCGTAGTGATACTGAGGATCATTCTGGAGCTTGGGGAACCAAACCACTTCTTCGGAATAAACCGCTTCGCCTTCAACTACCGCGCTTACCTTGCGGTCGCTTCCGCCCGCATCAAAACCGATGCGGCAGCCGTCGAGATGACGTCCGACGGGGGATGCGGTCTCCTTGGATGCGGGAGCCTGATCGAAGGGAACGTGGATGACCTCAAAGGGTGCCTCGTAAACGCCCGACATAAACTCGCTGTCGAAAGCGCGGATGCCGCCCTCGGAGTAATCCGCCTTGATTCTGTCTGCAATAACCTTGGAGCCCGCGATGATGATTTTATAACCGCCGCGAATCCAAAGAAGTGTCTTAACTATTCTCTCAACAAAGTCGTGATTTTCCTCGTCGTGACCGGTGCCGTCCTTAAAAACGTCAATGGTGAAAACAGAGGTAAGGCCATCGTTTCTTTCAAGCGCGATGGTGAGCTTTTCTCCTCCCTCGGCTTTTACCGCTGCTTCGAAATCGCGGTAAACAACCGACATCGGCATAAAGCCGGGATCAAGGGGTGCTAAAACTTTAAGCTTCATAGATCGTTCTGCCTTTCTTTAGAGTTCTTATGATATTAATATTTTTATCAGCAATTATAATATCAGCATCCTTACCTGCGTCAAGCGAACCGATGCGGTCGCCGCAGTGGATCGCATTCGCGGGATTGAGTGATGCCATTTTGAAGACCTCGTTTACGGGGAGGCTCGTGTGCTCGAGCACGTTCTTTACTGCACAGTTAAGCTTGAGAACGCTTCCCGCGATAGTGCCGTCAGCAAGTCTGCACTCGATTCCCTTGAGGAAGATAGGCTGTCCGCCGAGATCATATTCGCCGTCGGGCATTCCGCCGGCGCGGGTACAGTCGGTGATGAGAACCATCTTGTCGCCCTTGACCTTGGAGACGATCGAGTAAAGACCGGGGTTGATATGGAAGGTGTCGGCGATAACCTCGACGGATACGTTTTCCGATGCAAGAGCCGCACCGACTACGCCGGGATTTCTGTGTGCGAGAGCCGACATAGCATTGAAGAGGTGAGTAGCGTGGTTAACGCCGTCCTTTGCCGCGCTCATTGCTTCGTCGAATGTAGCGTCGGTATGTCCCATAGAAACCAGCACGTTAGATTCAGCCGCGAGCTTCTTGATGCACGCGTGGTCCTTGTCCATTTCGGGAGCGAGAGTAACCGACGTGATGATATCCGCGTTTTCGATTATAAAATCGGCATCGGGAGTAAGAATATTCTCCTCAGCCTGCGCGCCTTTTTTTGAAGGATTGATAAACGGACCTTCTGCGTGAACACCGATTATTTCCGCGCCGTCCCAGGTCTTGCTTTCTTCCTTGAGAGAGCGGACTGCGTTGAGGGCGGCAATTATCTCTTCCTTGGCAACCGTCATAGTAGTGGGAAGGAACGAGGTAACGCCGTTCTTTGCTACGCCGTACGCCATCTTCTTGATTCCCTCGGGCTTGGCGTCGCAGGTATCCTCGCCGAGATATCCGTGAATGTGGATATCAACGAGACCGGGGGCAACGTAGTTTCCGCAGGCGTCAATAACGCTCGCACCTGCAGGAAGCTCGTCCACTATACCGCATATCTTGCCGCTGTCGCTGTCAAACGCAAGAATTTTGCCGCACACGACCGAATCGGGAAGAACTATTTTACCGTTGGTTATGTATGTCAAAGCCATAGTATGTAACTCCTTGTATATAATTTCCTTATGTGCATAGTATAGCAAATTTTAGTGAATAGAATTTGAACATTGTTTGAACTTTTATATCAGTCCGTTGTTTTATATACAATATATAATAATTAAGAAAAATATCTGATTTTTTAACTTAAAACCGACGGCACCACGTTGCGCCAATACCATTTTATATAAGAAGAGCAGCCTTGCAGCTGCTCTTCTTGTTTTAGAAAATTTATTAATTATAGCGCGGGATATAATCAGCCGCCGAATCCGGGAATTTTAAAGAAATCGAAGAGATCGTTGACATTAGGATCCAAGTTTTCGCTATCATTCTTGACGACAAATCCGTAATAACCGGCTACAGTGATGATGAATTCACTGTCTTGTGTCCATCCATCTTTGCCATCCGGCGATTTTGTTTGGTAATTTTGCTCGCTGGAAGAATCTGTGGAGGTCTTGGAAATCGCCCAATGAGTTGCGGGACTATTAGATTTGAAAGTAATCTTTGTGCCTGCAGTAAGGTAAAGGTTAATTACAGAGGACAAGCGCGTCCGGTCTTCTCGATTGTTGGCGTGGAATCTGTTTCCTATCACCATTTTAGCTTGATCGGTTACCGGATCACTTTCCGGCTCGATAATGATCAAATAGTCTGACAGATACTTGGAATCGGCACCGCCCAAATCGAAATGAGCTTCAGTTTTTTTCTTTAGTGTAAATCCATACCAACCGTCGTTTGGAATCACACGTTCTCCACCCGTATCCCATCCGTCAGAAAGATATTTGCCGCCCGCGTTAACGGAATTAACACTAGTTTCGGGAGAAACAGCCCACTCATACTTATCATTATCCTTCAGTTTCAAAATCGTATCTTTTTTCAAATAGAGATTATTCACGGTACACACTCGGGTAGTTTCATTCACATTAGCGAATTTGTTACCATGCTGAAGAAGATGTTCGGGCTCATCAGGGATGTTTCCACCTTGTTTGCGAGGTATCTTTTTTAATCCCTCGGCAATGATTTCCGCAATTTTCTTATGACCTGCGGCATTGGGATGAAGACCGTCTTTATAATAGGTACTATTAACAGATGCGGTATTAGGGTCAAGCTCCGGCACGTTGAACAAATCAATTGCATAAATGTCGTACTTATCACAGATCGCTTTGATAGCATTCACATAGTCTGCCAAAGTAGCACCCTTCTTATTGGGCTCGGAATCATTGGCGTAATTCATACCGGTAGACTTTAGGTTTCTATGCATTGGAGTAACCATAACGATCTGGCTGTTGGGATGCGCGGATTTAATTCCGGGAATAATGACGTTAAGCGCACCGTAGAAGGATTCATCCTTTGTATCGTTAATTGTACCAAGCGGAGTTGCATGACCAAAATCGTTGGTTCCCATGAAAATCACAATAAGATCACCATTGGGTATGCTTTGATAGCGACCAATCAAAGGGCGATTACCATTTGCATAATTCGATGTTGCGCTAATGCAAGAGCCTGCCGTAGCATCTTTTGCCACACTGCCAAAATTCAGGATTTCCTTTAGATATTCATAATAGAACTTACTTGTATGTTCAGTAGCAGCCGTAATACTGTCGCCCACAAATACGGCAGAAGCATTGCTCCAATCTGTGGGGGCATTGGGATCGCCTTTGTAGATAAAGAGGTCGCCGCCATCAATTGCCATCAGCTCGCTCATATCGGGATTGGGGATCATTGCCATCATAGCATCCTCAGCTGAGTCGTACACACCTACCGAAGCGCCGTCCCTGAGGGCAACGAATTTACCGTCGGCATTGTATACCATATACCCGGGAGCTTGGCCATTATTTTCATTTAAATAGTTGGTGAAAGCATTTTTTGCCTCTTGCATAGCTTTACTGTCCTGTGCCTTTTCGACAATCTTTCCAAAGGTAGGTATCATCACCGCCGCTAAAACTGCGATCACTGCAATCACAATAACAATCTCCACGATTGAAAATGCTTTTTTATTTTTATATATTCTCATGGTGCACCTCCTGATCAATTCCTATAAATGGGTAAACAGTTAACTAATATTATACCACACATTCCGCACGATTTCAATAGTTTTGTGCCAATTATTTAGCATTAATATAAATATTTCACAAATTTATAGCTTCAGAATTGCATTTTTATGCATAATAAAGCGAAAATCACCAGTGAATAGTATATGTCACAACGAAACTACGGATAGATCGTCCGAGATAAAAATCCGAGCTTGCAACCCATATTTGCGCGCAATATCATTCTATTTACTGCTCTCGCGCAAATGATTGCTGTTGCAGGCAACAGCAAGGGGTTCGGCGTCTTTTTACTTATACCAAGCCAAAGAGGACGACCTACGGTCGTCCTCTGAAAACGGGACTTACGAACCCATATTTGCGCGCTTTATTCGGTGCGATAATTTTATTCTCTGCTCGCGCGCAAATGATTGCTGTTGCAAGCAACAGCAAGGGGTTCTGCGTCTTTATTACTTGTACCAAGCAAAAGGGGATGACCATAGGTCATCCCCTTTTGCTTGGTGCGAGAAACGGGACTTGAACCCGTACGGTGTGAACCACACGCCCCTCAAACGTGCGCGTCTGCCAGTTCCGCCACTCTCGCGTGTTGCTTTCTGCAACTCCTATATTATATCACAATGGGTTGGGTTTGTCAATACATTTTTCAAAAAAACTTGTAAAAATACAAAATATTTTTTGATGGTTAGGGCAAATCGGTTATCGATCTATATTCTCTGCTCGCGCGCAAATGATTGCTGTTGCAAGCAACAGCAAGGGGTTCGGCGTCTTTAATCTGTAGCAACACAAAAGGAGATGACCTTTGGTATCCTAATTAGAAGGGACTTGCGAACCCGTATTTGCGCGCTTTATTCGGTGCAATAATTATACACTCTGCTCGCGCGCAAATGGTTGCTGTTGCAAGCAACAGCAAGGGGTTCTGCATCTTTAATGTCTGTACCAACACAAAAGGAGATGACCGTAGGTCATCTCCTTTTGTGTTGGTGCGGATGAAGGGACTTGCGAACCCGTATTTGCGCGTATTATTGGGCAAAAACTCAATCATACTCTGCTACGCGCAAATTTTACATGTTGCAAGCAACACGTAGTGGGTTCAAGTTTTTCTATCAACATAAAACAAAACCAACCCGAACAAGTTCGGGTTGGTTTTGTTTGGTGCGGATGAAGGGACTTGAACCCATATGGAGTTGCCCCCACTAGAACCTGAATCTAGCGCGTCTGCCAAGTCCGCCACATCCGCAAGTTTACGCGTGGATGTGGTGGAATTGCTTCCGCACACATCCGCAAGTTTACGCGTGGATGTGGTGGAATTGTTTCCGCACACATCCGCTTATTTAATTTTGTTTCCGCGATACGGCTTGCAACATAGTCGATTTGCTCCTTTCGGTCGCAAATCTCGTTGTTG
>JAFOAB010000332.1 GCA_017382555.1 Clostridia bacterium | reverse complement strand
GGAGTGCTGTATATCGGCGCAGGACTCGGGATGGGGGCGGTTGCATTAATCCGCAAAATAACAAGATCCCCTCGAACAGAGGAGCGAATCACGCGCTCCGATCTGCCGTATACCGTGGCAATGGTCGTGCTTGATATTGCCGCGCCTATTTTTTTGCTTCTCGGTCTATCGTATACAACGGCGGCAAATGCCTCGCTTCTCAATAATTTTGAGATAGTCGCAACCGCTGTTATTGCGTTGATGATATTTAAGGAGCAGATCAGCCCGCGCCTTTGGTGCGGAATAGCGTTTGTTACCGCATCCTGTGCGCTTTTGTCCTTTGAGGATATTACAAGTCTGCGTTTTTCCGTTGGCTCGTTGTTTGTTCTGCTTGCCTGCGTTTGCTGGGGAGTGGAAAACAACTGCACACGAAGGCTTTCGGCAAAGGATCCGCTGGAGATAGTGCTTATCAAGGGCATATTTTCGGGTATCGGCTCCGTTACGATAGGGCTTTGCCTCGGCGAGCGCTTTGAGGTGCTTTGGAGTATATATGCTGTTTTGGCTGTCGGATTTGTTGCCTACGGCTTGAGCATTTTCTGCTACGTTTACGCACAAAGATTTCTCGGCGCGGCAAGAACGAGTGCCTATTATGCCGTATCTCCGTTTATCGGTTCAATGCTATCCCTCGTTATTTTTCGCGAGCTTCCGACGTATACGTATTTCGCGGCACTGGGATTGATGATGGTCGGCGCATGGCTCTCTTTAAGCGACGAACCGCTTTTAAAACGTAATAAGCAATAATAGCAACGGCATCAGCTACCGGCTGATGCCGTTTTCTGCTAATCACATCCGTAAATTGTCACTCGTTTCTCCTCCTTGCGGTAGATACAAAGCAAAATTTCGGATGTGTCGGCATATCCTTGCTTTTTTATTTGTGTCATGAGCCACGCTTCGCTTTTCCCCAAACGCGAAAGATTTTCGCCCATAATGCGTCCGTCCATAATCAGCTCCGTGCCTATGTGGGCTTCTTTGGGGGTGATATTGAGATCATTTGGTGTTGCAGGGCGACTTGATGCCTTGGGGAGTATGGAAAGCTTGCCGTTATGCTCGTATACCGCGACTTGTATTTCGCTTATATCAAAATACCCTTGCTCGCGGCACAGTAGCATAAATTCCGATAGGTCAAGCTTCGCTTTTTTTAGATTTTCGCGGTAAAGTTTATCGTTTTCAAGCAGAATTGTCGGTGTGCCGTTTATGAATTTTCGCGTGCGCGGAAGCTTCTGCGTGCATAAATTCAAAAGCACCGAAACGCATCCGTAAACTATCAGCGCCACAAGGGGCCTATACGGTTCCTCAAGCTCCGTTGCAAGCTCAGCGCCGATGGAGCCGATGGTAATGCCCGAAACGTAATCAAAAAAGTCAAGCTGTGCAACCTGCTTGTGCCCCATAATTTTTGTGATGATAAACAGCGCCGCAACCGACAGCAGTGCCGTAAGTGTAACCTTGATAATATCCATACCCGAAGTGTTTGCACAATCGTGGCAAATATACGCCAATGATCGGAGTTATCATAGTCAAATATTGACGAGAGTTACCTTTTGTGGTATCATCATTTTTATAGATATAATTACTTGAAATTACATCAAGAAACGGAGTGCGCTATGCTTTGGAATCTTCGTGAAGCATCGGTTTGCATTGAAAGCGGCAGGATAGATTATGCCGTGTTCGGTGTTGGCACAGATCCTCTCGTTATTATCCCCGGGCTTTCCTTGCGTGACGTCAAGGGCTCAGGTGCGGGACTTGCCCTTATGTATAGGCTGTTTGCGAGAGATTACCGCGTATACGTAATTGATAAAAATTGTGATATTGCCGAAGGGTGTACGGTGCCCGAGCTTGCGGATGATACCGCCGCCGCTATGAATGCGCTCGGGATTTCCGATGCTTGCGTGCTCGGTGTTTCGCTTGGCGGAATGATAGCCGCAGAGCTTGCAATTTCTTATCCTCAGCTTGTAAAAAAGCTTGTGCTTGCTGTTACCGCATCAAGGGTGAACGAGACCATGCGTTCCACTGTGGGACGGTGGATTGAGCTTGCCGAAAATGGTAATTATTGCGGAATTGTTGGCGATATGCTTGAGGTGATGTATTCGCGTGGCTACGTAAAGCGTTATGGTTGGATGTTCCCGTTGCTTGCAAGGTTTGCAAAACCGAAAAACGAAAAGCGTTTCGTTCGCCTTGCAAGGGCTTGCCTTACTTGTGATTTCTACGATCGTCTTGATGGGATTAAGTGCGATACGCTCGTTCTCGGCGGTGTGGATGACAAAATAGTAACGGCAAACGCCTCGGTTGAGCTTGCACAAAAGCTCGGCTGTGAACTGCATATGTATGACGGCCTCGGCCATTCCGCATACGAGGAGGCTCCTGATTTCGACAAGCGTGTAAAGTGCTTTTTTGACTTTAGATAATGCTAATAAAAGGTATAGGTTAGTTGAATGACAAATTTTGATAAAATATCTCAATTTAAAAGATTGAGTACTGACATATTCTTGACATTGGAAGCACATTGCGAGATTTTGGAAAAGTGCGAAGCAATAAAGCGCAATTATTCTGACTATTTAACAACCGAGCCGATTGATTGCGAAAAGGAGTTGCTTCGTTTACCGACTGCTGATTTCGATTTGTGCTGTGCTTTGTTGACTATGCTTATTCGTGAGGATCATTTTGCAAACGGTAGCTTTGAGCTTCGCAAGCGTAACGGTCAGGTAAAAATGATTCTTGATAGGATGGGTATGTTGTTGGAAGCAAGCGTTTCCTCCGATGTAAAAGGCTTTTCGGAAAAGGCAGCCTTGGCTTTGGGTGGTTTTTATGTTTATGCGCTTCTTGACCCTGAAACCGATAAGGTTTTTTACATTGGAAAGGGGATGGGAAATCGTGTTTTTTCTCACGAGATAGAAAGCGGAAAATCTAAAGAGTCAGAAAAGAAAAAGCTCAAAAAAATAAGAGAAATCGAAGAAAAAGGTCTTTCCGTAAAAAGATTGATAGTAAATTGGGGACTGACCGAAAACGAGGCTTTCGTTGCGGAAGCGACGCTTATAAATCTCCTCAACCGTATGCCAGATATCAAGTTGACAAACGAGGTGTCCGGTCACCATGTACACGAGAGTCTTACGACAGAGGAATTTGAGCTGCTTTATGGTGCCGTTCCTTTGAAAAAAGAGGATGTAAAGCACAGTATTCTTGTGATAAAGATAAACAAGCTTTATCGCAGAGGAATGAGTGAAGAGGAAATTTATGATTCTGTAAGAGGCTTTTGGAATGCTTCACTTAAAACCATAAATGAAAAACAGATTAAATACGTATTCGGTGTTTATAACGGATTAATTGTAGGCGTTTATAAGCCGGATGCGTGGCATTACGGTTATGAAATGATAGATGCACCGCAGCGTGATATGTTGGATGCCGAAGCATATGAAAGGTTAAAAAATCGCGTATATTTCGTTTGTAATGATTTCAGGGCGCTCGATGAAGAGGGCAAATGCTATTTGCATAAATCCATCACAAATTTGAAGGTAAATCAGTCAGCACAAAACCCCATTACTTACTTGGTGCCTTAGAGTACCGTTGATGATATGAGGTTAGACTTGCGATTCGAAAGGAAAAACAAATGATAGATTACGGCTTAAAGGGTAAGATCGTCGTTATCACGGGTGGCGCAATGGGAATCGGCAAATGCATCCGCGAGCAATTTGAAGCGGCGGGAGCAACCGTTTGCGTGATAGATATTCTTGAGAACGATTGTTTTGTCGGTGACGTTGCGGATAAGGAGACCCTTGAGCGTTTTGCGGAAAAGGTGCTTTCCGAGCATGGGAAGGTTGACATCCTTATAAACAACGCAAAGCCGATAATGCGCGGAATTACAAACGGAAGCTACGAGGATTTTGAGTACGCTATGCGTGTTGGTGTAACTGCGCCGTTTTATCTTTCCAAGCTTCTTATGCCGCATTTTGCCGAAGGAGCGAGTGTTGTTAACATCTCCTCGTCCCGTGACCGAATGAGCCAGCCGGAGACGGAAAGCTACACCGCGGCAAAGGGAGGCATTGCCGCGCTTACCCACGCAATGGCGGTAAGCCTTGCGGGGAAAGCACGCGTTAATTCCATCTCACCCGGATGGATAGATACGAATTACACCGTGTATGAGGGGGCTGATGGGGCACAGCACCCCGCAGGCAGAGTCGGAGACCCGAGAGATATTGCAAATATGGTGCTTTATCTTTGCTCCGATATGGCGGGCTTTATTACGGGTGAGAATATATGCATCGACGGCGGTATGACAAAGCAGATGATCTACCACGGCGATTGCGGCTGGTTACTTCAAAGGTAAGCGGAGGATGCGTATGTGTAAGGTTAAAAAGTATGCTTTGCTGATGCTTATATGCTTCGCATTAGCGCTTGTCGGATGCTCAAGCTCCGTCCCCGTGACGTATGAGCAGATAAGCGGTGACAAGGCGAAGGCGCTGATGGACAGCGAGAGCGATTATATTATCATCGATGCGAGAACGCAGGAGGAGTATGATGCCGGTCATATCCCCGGTGCCATACTTATCCCCGAGTATGAGATAGCGGCACGCGCGGAAGCGGAGCTTACGGACAAGCATCAGCTGATCCTTGTATATTGCAGAAGCGGCAGAAGAAGTAAAATAGCCGCAGAGGAGCTTGTAAAGCTCGGCTACACCAACGTAAAGGAATTCGGCGGTATTATTGATTGGCAATACGAAATCGTTAAATAAGGCGGGCAAGTTATGGCAAGCGAATTGATTGAAAGGGCAATAAAATACGTTCGCGAAAAGTTTGAGAACGAGTTCAGCGGACACGATTTTTTCCACACGCTTCGTGTGTACAAGACCGCTACACATATTGCACGCGAAGAGAATGCGGACGTGGAGACGGTTCAGCTTGCTGCACTTTTGCACGACGTGGATGACAGAAAAATATCCCCCGAAACGTATCTGCAGCAAGCGAATGCGCGGGGCTTTTTGCGCACGAACGGAGTGGATGATGAGAGGGCGGAAGCAATATGTAAAATTATCCGCCAAATTTCGTTTGGTGCCAACAGCACAGCGCCCGACACGCTTGAGGGGATGTGCGTGCAGGATGCGGACAGGCTTGATGCTATCGGTGCTATCGGCATTGCTCGCGCTTTTGCATACGGCGGCAACCACAACCGCCATATGTATCACCCCGATATTAAGCCCAATTTGAATATGACGAAGGAAGAATACGTAAAAAGCGAATCGACAACCATCAACCATTTTTACGAAAAGCTTTTTAAACTGACGGCGATGATGAATACCGAAGCCGCCGGTCGAATAGCGCGTAGGCGAGAGGCTTATATGCGTGAATTTGTTTCGGAATTTATGGATGAGTGGGAGGGAAATAAGTGATAGATTACGGATTGAAGGATAAGGTTGCCATTATAACGGGGGCAAATAACCCGTGGGGGATCGGTGCGGCCACAGCGTTTCTGTTTGCGCGCGAGGGCGCAAAGGTCGTTTTGGTGTACAAGCGTGTGGATAGACCATTTGATGCTTCCAAAACGGATAAAAACGGCGTTGACCGCTATTACGGAGCAAACGCGGGCGATGCCTCCGCAGTTGAAGAAAAGCTGAGGGCGATGAAT
>JAFOAB010000331.1 GCA_017382555.1 Clostridia bacterium | reverse complement strand
GGAGAGCCTCTATAAAATAGGTGCGGTTATAATGCTTGTAGGAATGGCAGGCCATGCGCTGCTACCGCCCACCAAGGTGCTTGCAACTCTTGCAATATGCGTTTACTCCTTCGGTGAGCATATCCAGATAGGAATGAAGAACACCCTCTCCTTAAAGTACGCATTGCCCGAAAAGAAAGGCGCTGCACTCGGAGCGCAAAACTCGGCAAGCCAGATAGGTACGCTTATCGGATATATCGTTATCGTTGTCGCGTTTTCGATTTTCACCGCTAATCAGCCCTATACGACATTCTTTGCAATCGCGGCATTGCTTGCGGGAATTTCAGCAATTCTTTCCGCAAAAATAGTCGGCAAAAGCGCAACTGACAAAAACAAAAGCCGCTTCTACTTCCGCAAGAAATTCACGAAGTACTATATGCTTGAAATGTTCTACGGAGCAAGAAAGCAGGTATTTTTAACCTTCGGTCCTTATTTGCTTATCCTTTTCTACGGCGCAACCGCCGCAGATATCAGTCTGCTGTTTGCTATATCTGCCGTTGCTTGCTTCTTTGCTTCGCCCCTCATCGGTAAGATAATCGACCGCGTCGGTTACAAAGCGGTTATGGTTGCCGATACCCTTATTCTCGTTATCGTATGCTTCTTCTACGGATTTGCACATCACTTGTTCCCGAAGGATATTGCGTACATAATATGCTGTATAAACTATATTCTCGATTCGGTAATATCCCTTGCATCTATGGCTTCAAACGTATACGTGCAGGATCTTTCCGACGGAGAGGATGAGGTAAAGGCGACCATATCTACGGGCGTTTCCATCAACCACGTAATTACCATCTTCATTGCGCTCTTCGGCGGTTGGATATGGGAGGCGCTCGGTATTGAGCTTTTGTTCATAGCCTCCGCAATCCTCGGTCTGTGCAACAGCGCATACGCCGCTACGATTAAAAAGTCTGTTCATTAACGAAAAACGCCCCGAACCAAGGTTCGGGGCGTTCACTTTTATTGAATTTTACCTTCGATATGTGCAAGACCCTCATCAAAGAAGGACCAATCCTTAAGCCAACGAAGGTTTTCAAGTCTGAATGCGCAGGGCCAACCGGGGAACCACTGTGTGGGTACGAAGGGTCCGCTTACGTGGCGACCCCAACGTGTGTGGAATACCGCCTCATCCTGCGAGCCCGCGGGACGGAGACGTCCGTTTACAAACCAAGTTCCGTCGGAAATAAGCTGAGACGCGTGGCACCAAAGCACGATAGCACGCTCACGCCACTGCTTATATCCCGTAAGCTCCGCAAGGCGCATAAAGGAAATAACGTCGCGGAGAGCATACATATCAAGCGCTGTGTGAGGCGTGGAAACCGAGGTGCCGCCAAAGGTATCGTAATTTACGTTCTTGATTGGGCTTCCCTCGGGATAGTCGATCGTGTAGTACATCATCCAGGTGGAAAGATACCAAGCTATCTTTTCGCCGGCATCAACGTATCTTCTGTCTCCCGTTACGTCATAAAGAGCAAGTGCGGAACGGAGAAGGGGAGAGGAGGATTCCTTATCTATACTGTACGTATCAAGCGCTCCCGCAGTAGTAAATCCATCGCGCTCAAGCTCAGCGTAATAGAAATCAAATGCCTTTATCGCACTTTCAAGATACTTTTTATCCTTAGTTTTCTCATAAGCGGTAAGGATGGGAAGAATAAGGAAGCATCCAATCGTTCCGTCTATAATTTCAACGGAGCCATCGTTCTTCCACGTTTTTGCGTAGCATCCGCTTTCCGCCTGGGTTTTGAGAGCGTGATCGCAGATGCCGAAAGCAAGCTCAAGATATTCGGGCTTATCTATATCAATGCTCTTCAGCATATCATACGCCTCAAAATATCTATCCGCAGCGGTACCGTTGTTACATGCATCGTTAGGCTTAAAGGGGCGTCCGTCAACGTCACGCTCAATTACGGGAATTTTACCCTTCTGCGCATCGAGGTAACGGTGATACATACCCTCAAACTTATTTTCGCCGTGAACCCATTTGCTGGGCTCATAATTCGGGTCAAACTCCGCATATGACCAATCGTCCATATCAAGTCTGCCGGTTATGTGACCGGCAGGGTGCTTACCCTTGCGAATCCAAGAATCGTGAACCTCAATAGCTATATCAAGCTCGTCCTTGTTGCCGTTTTTGATATGATCGTAAATGAAGGCGTTTGCCATGGATGCGCTCTGTCCTGCCCAGCCAACCTCATAAATATGCTCGGTCTTCTTATAAGAGGTGATACCGAGATTCCACTCGGTACCGCGAACAAAGCCCGCAAAGCCGTCCTTTTCTCGCTCGAAAAGAAGATGACAGAAGGCAATGGAAAGTCTGTAAAGCTCCTCAGCCTTTTTCGGAGGCATAAACTCGTGTCCGTAATAGCGCCATGCAAAATCAAGAAGAGGCTTATAACGGAATTTTGTACCGTCGGACGGAGCGGTAAAGATTATACCCTCAAAATCACAGGTAGGCTCCATCGTGCCCTGGAAAGGACCTTCCCAAAAATGTCTGTGAAGAGTCTTCGGCTTTTCCTCCTCGGGGAAAATGAGCACGTGATTCTTACCCTCATCAATCTTATAAAGAGAGCAAGCGCAGTTAACGTTTGCATCTGCCATAAGCGCGATGGAAATTTCCTCATTTTCGGAATATGTACAAGCGGGAATGGTAACACGGTGCCAAGCCCAGCTCCAGGGTGTACCGTCCTCCGCAAAGTCTCCTACGTACTCGGGCGTATCACCCCAGCCGTTGCCGTTGTAGCTTACGGCGGGAACCATGGTAAACTCGGGCTCTCCCGCAAAAACAAGCTCCATACGCATATGGTCGATAGGCGTGTCCGTATGTCTGTGCCAACGCCATACACCGTCAGTAATAGGCGTGAAGGTATCCTCTGCATTCGCTACGGGAACTATTCTTGCATAAGGCTCTCCGTCCTTGCAAACGTGAAAGCAACCGTTAATTTTGACAATTTCGATCATATAGCATCTCCTATATGTGTTTTTCTAAATTATATAATTATGAAAAGAAAAAAGCAAGTCCGTCATAAAAAATGACGGACTTGCCTATTTGGGTGACTAATCAAGCACTATTTCCTGAACAAGCAATCAATTACGGTGTATAAGCAGCTCAAATATTCTTTTTCCGTTACGTTATGTCCGCAGAATCGGTACTTAATACCGTTATATTCGAAGTCGGCAACGATAAGCTCAGCGCTTATTCCGTTTGCTCCGATATATCCGCAAAGCACCTCTACGTTTCTATAATTAAAGAATCCGTCTTCACTTGTGGTAAATCCCCAATCATACGGTAAACAGACGAGTCCTATTGATAGCTCGAAATACTCTTCGGTATTCTCGGAAACGTAATTAACAATTACTGCATCACGAAGAATTATCCGTTCATTTGTAACGGATTCATCAACAAGGAATGTGTACTCATCCGCAAAGCTTATATGATATTCTACGGAGGTGCGCAGTGCAGGCGCTACGTTAAAATCATCGAGTCCGAAATACGAAAGCGCCTCTGCAAAGGGAATTTTTTGCTCAACTGCTGTAGGATAATAAAGCGGCGAGGGGAAAAATTGGTTAACTATATGCTTTGCGTATCTAAATGCCCCGCTTGGCGGTTCAACTGTTGTTGTGATAACCTCTATATCAGGAGATGTCGATGGCGGCTGCCAATCAGGCGGATACCAATCAGGCTCCTGCCCGGTATATGAAGGATTGCCGATTTCTTCGGTTTTCTCATATAGATAATCTTCGGTATTATCCGAGGGTATACCAGTGTAATATGGAAGATCGGTTGAATTCTCCACAACACCGGGTGATTTTCCCGTGCCTCCGGGATAAGTATGCGGAAAGCTCGGAATCGTCATAACGCCGCTGTCATCCGTTTGAGGCGGCTCAGTTTCCGGCGGAACCGTGATCGTCATAACGCCTTTACCGTCCGTCGTATTCTGAACAGTTACCGAGGGAAACGTATAATCCGTAAAATTCGGTATAGTCATAATTCCGTTGTTTATGGTATCAACAGGCGGTTGATTAATTTTCGAAAACCTTACAACAGCAACACTGCACCCAAGACATACCAAAAGCGCAAGCGACATTCCGGAGATTGTACGCATCTGCGCGTTTCTTTTAGCGATGCGTTCTCTTTTTTCGACAACCTTGTTATTTATATCCTTTTTCCATTCAAATGAGTTCTTCATAAGTAAGCCCCTCCTTTTCCATTATAGCTCTCATAGCCCTTTTTGCACGAAATGCCAGGCTTTTGATTTGCCCCTCGGTACGCTTCATTACAATTGCCGCTTCCTTATAAGACATACATTCGTAATAAAGAAGATAAAGCACGGTTCTATGCTCACGTTTAAGCCTCTGCATAGCATTGTAAATGACACGCGCCCTTTCGCGATCTGAGATATTATCAGCACTGCCGACTATAAGATCAAGCGCATCGTCATCTACATCCGCAAATTGCCTTCTTCGCCTTAACTCGTTATATGCTTTATTCTTCGCAATTGCATAAAGATAGGTTTTAAAGCTTGAGGAGGCGGAAAATCCGCCTTTAATTATAATGTCGCAGAAGGAATCCTCCATAAGCTCCTCGGCAAGCTCCTCATCTCTAACATATCTGTAAATAAAGGCTACAAGCCTTTTACCATAACGCTCGAGAAGCTCTTCTATGCCGCTATCATCGCCATTAAGATACCTTTGGTAGCAATCAAGGTCTCTATCCATTTCGTCCTCCTTATGTACGTAAGCGGTACCTCTTACACCCTTTAGTATCTCTGGATCGGAAAAAGTTACGGTGATTACAAAAAAATCCGCAGAAAAAGGGTGGTTCTCATAAGGAAGTTTAATTTCTCTTTGTAGG
>JAFOAB010000330.1 GCA_017382555.1 Clostridia bacterium | reverse complement strand
TTAATTTATGACGCCGGCGAGGATAATATTTGCTTTGGTTGCGATCTTGACGGAACTGATCTTCCTCACGGGTTCAAGGACATCACGTCCTTAAACACCATTTGCGACCGGCTTTCACATCGGTTTTCTCCGCAAATTGCGGATAAAATACAATTTACAAATGCGTTAACCAAATTTCAACAATTCTTAAAATAACGGACGGTACAAACAATGAATTTCGTAAGCACAAGAGACGCAAGATTAACCAACGAAAGTGTATCTCCCGCATGCGCTATCAAGCGCGGAATCGCCATCAACGGCGGTCTGTATATGCCGGGCCATATTCCTACGCTTTCCGCAGATGATTTGAAGGCAATGCGCACAATGTCATATCCCGAATGCGCCGCAAAGATCATCTCAATGTACCTTTCCGATTACACCTATGAGGAGCTTCTCGAGGATGCAAACAATGCATACTCTACTGAGAGATTCCCCAACGGCGCTATCGGAATGCGAGATATCGACAACGGCAAGTTCTTTTTAGAGCTTTGGCACGGACCTACCTGCGCTTTTAAGGATATGGCGCTTCAGATTATGCCCCGTCTCCTCTCCAGAGCGCTCAAAAAGACCGCAGAGGACAGAGAGGCAGTTATCCTTGTTGCAACCTCCGGCGATACCGGTAAGGCTGCACTTGAGGGATATTGTGACGTTGACGGCATCAACATCGAGGTATTCTATCCCGCAGGCGGCGTAAGTAAGGTTCAGGAGATGCAGATGGTCACCCAGAAGGGTAAGAACGTCAACGTTGCAGCAGTAAACGGTAACTTCGATGATGCACAGGGTGAGGTTAAGAGAATTTTTATCGATAAGGCATTCGTAAAGGAAATGAACGAAAAGGGATATTTCCTCACAAGTGCTAACTCCATCAACTTTGGCAGACTTGTTCCCCAGATCGTTTACTACGTTTTCGCTTACCTCAGACTTATCGAGGAGCAGGGCGCGGAGATCGGTAAAGAGGTTGATATTTGCGTACCTACCGGAAACTTCGGTAACATTCTTGCCGCTTATATGGCAAAGCGTATGGGACTTCCCTTCCGCAAGTTCATCTGTGCCTCTAACGAGAACAACATCCTCACCGATTTCATTAACACCGGTGTATACGATAAGAACAGAGATTTCAAGCTTACCATCTCCCCCTCTATGGACATTCTCGTGTCAAGCAACCTCGAGCGTCTGCTTTATCTTATCGCAGGTGATGAAAAGGTTCGTCTCTGGATGCGCGATCTCCGCAGTGAAAGAGGAGCTTACACCGTTGATGAGGAAACTCTTGCGGCTATCAAGACTGAATTCTGCGGCTACTTCTGCTCCGAGGATAATACTAAGGCTACCATCAAAAAGTATTTTGACGAGCACGGTTATCTTATGGACACTCACACCGCGGTTGCCGCTTACTGTGCCGATAAGTTCCGCGAAGAAAACGGAAGCGACGTTCCCATGATCATCGCATCCACCGCAAGCCCCTTCAAGTTTGCACAGGGCGTTTACGGCGCACTTACCGGTAACGTACCGGAGGATGCCGTTAAGGCTCTTGATATGCTTGCCGATATCTCAGGTCAGGCAATTCCCGCACCGCTCTCTACCGCTGTAAACAGCGACGTCCGCTTCACAGAAAAGATCGACGTCAGCAGCATGAGAGATTCTGTTAGAAATTTCTTGAACAAATGAGGATCTAATGGGACTTTTCGTAATTGCCGATCTGCATCTGTCAACTAATTCCCAAACCAACAAGCCTATGCAGGTTTTTGGACGCAGATGGACAGATCACACCGAAAAGATTATAAAAAACTGGAATGCGGTCGTTACCGATGACGATACCGTAATAATACCCGGTGATATTTCGTGGGCCCTCACCATTGAAGAGGCCTTAAGCGATCTTAAGCTTATTGATTCCCTGCCGGGCAAAAAGCTGCTCGGCAAGGGTAACCACGATTACTGGTGGAGCACAGCGAAAAAGCTGCACGAATTCTTTAACGCAAACGATATAACAACGCTTGACATCCTCTATAATAACGCTTACGAATGCGAAAGCTTTATTGTAGCGGGTACGCGCGGCTGGTACAACGACGGCTCACTCAAGATGCCCGCAGGTACCGATTACGAGAAGCTTGTAAACAGAGAGAACGAGAGATTAAGAATAAGCCTTAACTCCGCAAAAGCGCTTTCCGAGCAAACGGGTAAGCCAATAATCGTTTTCTTCCACTTTCCTCCCGTAAGAGGAAGCTTTGTATGCAACAAGCTTGTTGAAACGCTTAAGGAGTTCGGTATTACAAGATGCTTCTACGGCCACATACACGGAGATTACGTTACGCCTCAGACGTCCGAGCATGACGGAATAAGCTTTTCCTTAATTTCCGCTGACTTTCTTGACTTTCACCCATTACCCATTATCTATTAATCATTCATTTTTTCTTGATTAAACAATGATTTTTGCGAAAAAATATTGACATCGCAGTTCATTTTTAATAAAATAATACTGTTTGTTAAAAAACGGAGGAATTTTAAAATGGCATTTATCAAAACCACAGACAATGGCAAAAACCAGCACGTAATCGAGTTCTCGATTGCAAAGGAAGCTTTCGACGCAGAAGTATCCAAGATCTTCAAGGAGAAGGCAAAGAACCTTACCGTTCCTGGATTCAGAAAGGGTAAGGCTCCCCGCAACATTATCGAAAAGATGTACGGCAAGGGAATTTTCTTCGAGGATGCTCTTAACAACCTCATTCCCGCTGAGTACGAGGCTGCTGCTAAGGAGTCCGGTCTCGATATCGTTTCCAGACCCGAGATCGACGTTGAGTCTCTTGACGACAACGGCGTTGTAATC
>JAFOAB010000329.1 GCA_017382555.1 Clostridia bacterium | reverse complement strand
TAATGGAAATTGCCCCCGTTCAAGGATGACAGCGGTTGGCTTTTTCCTTAACTTAATGACATTGCCTCAAGGGGAAGCCTTCTTTTTTGCGAATCAAAGCATCCTTTTTGCGACTAATAGGTTGATTGCGCAACTCAACCACAAGGTTACGTAAATCAACCATCTTTCACTTGACCGATGGGAGTGTGCGTGGTAGAATTTTATCATAAGATGTTGAAAAAACATACCGCCAAGATCCTTCGCTCGGCATTTTCCCTGTCATTCTCGAGCGAAGCGAAGAATCTAAGGGGAAATGCCTTCGCTCAAGGATGACGGCGGCATGTGTTGATTGAAAGACGGAAAGGAAGCTACTTTGGCAGAAAAGACTAAAAAGCAAGAAAAAGAAAAAAAGAAAAAGCTGCCCTTTAAGCGCACGGTATCAAACACCGTGTTTGCGTTGCGGCAGATATGGGAGGCGTCTCCCGTATATTTCGTGGGTTACTACGTAATGACGTTTATATACGCCCCGCTTGACTTTCTTACGGGCACGTACCTTATCCGTATGATAGTAAACGGCGTGGAAAAGAACACCCCGCACGAAAAGATAATTACATATATGCTTATCGTTGGTGCCGTACAGCTGACGGTAAATATGATTTCCAATTACTTTTGGAACGTTGTCAATGCGGGAATGTACGAGCAGATAGGCGCAAAGATACAGAAAAAGCTCTTTAACAAGGCGCAGTCCGTGGAGCTTGCGTGCTACGAAAATCCCGCGTTTTACGATAAGTACGTAAAGGCGATGGACGAGGCGTACAACCGCACCCGCAAGGTAATGCAAACGCTTGACGATCTTATCTGGCGGCTTATCACCCTTGCGTGCAACTCGTTTCTTTTGTTCTTTATTGACCCGTGGCTCATCCCCTTCGGCGTTTTTCCCCTGCTTCTCGGATTCCTGCGCCGCTGGATAAACAAGCTTAACCACAATATCGCGGTGGAAAGAAAACCCATAGACCGCCGCATCAGATACGTGCGCCGTACCTTCTATCTCGGAGAATACTCCAAGGAGATGCGTATGGGCAATATGTACCTGCGTATGCTTGACGAGCTGAAGGCGACATATTACGATTTTAAGGCGATGCTGAGGCGCCACGCCTTGAAGCGTGCGCTTGCAAAATATCTGCAGTCGATAGGGCTTGAGGTCATTTGCGTTATGGGCGCAATGCTTTATGCGGTTTGGTCTACAGTTGCACGCGGAACGATGACAGTCGGCGACTGTATCGTTATTCTCGGCTCTATCGGCACTATCTCCTATTGTCTCAGCAATGCGGTGCAGACCTTTGCCGATTT
The DNA here is from genome assembly GCA_017382555.1 of Clostridia bacterium. Lineage (GTDB taxonomy): Bacteria > Bacillota > Clostridia > Oscillospirales > CAG-272 > RUG12395. The sequence continues at coordinate 3,464 of JAFOAB010000329.1, read as the reverse complement.
CGGCGAGCATTCGCTGTTTATGGAGGACGTCCGCAATTTCCTTGATTACGAAACAAAGCTTACCTCGCCCGAGGGCGCACCCAAGGCTGAAAAGGGCGACATCTGCTTTGAAAACGTCTCCTTCCGCTACGAGGGCGCGGACAGCGATACTCTGAAAAACGTGTCGCTTACCTTAAAGCAGGGCGAGCATATTGCGCTTGTCGGTCAAAACGGCTCTGGTAAAACGACGCTTGTAAAGCTGCTTTTGCGCCTTTACGACGTAAACGAGGGCAAAATAACCCTCGGCGGCACAGATATAAGAGAAATAGATCTCGATTCCTACCGCGAGAGCTTCAGCTGTGTTTTTCAGGATTTCAAGATATTCTCCATGTCCGTGGAGCAGAACGTATTCCTGCGACGCAGACGAGAGGGCGATCGAGAGCTTGCGGAATACGCGCTTAAGGAAAGCGGGGCTTACGATAAGATAGCAACGCTTGAAAAGGGAATAGACACCACCCTTACGCGCGAGTTTGATGAAAACGGCGCAAATCTTTCCATAGGCGAACAGCAGAAGGTCAGCCTTGCGCGTGTTTTTGCGGAGGATACTCCCTTTGCCGTGCTTGACGAGCCCTCAAGCGCGCTTGACCCGATTGCAGAGCATAAGATGTTTGAAAATATGATGCGCGCCGCAAAGGGCAGAAGCGTTGTGTTTATCTCGCACCGCCTGTCCTCAGCCGTGGATGCCGACAGGATATATCTTATGGACGGCGGCACCATTTCCGAGTGCGGTACGCACGCGGAGCTGATGGCCCAAAACGGCAAATATGCCGAGATGTTCCGTCTTCAGGCAGAAAGCTACATCGGAAAGGAGGCGGCGGTACAATGAAAAAGGAAGCAAAAAGCAAGACCCCCCGTCAGTCCTTTGGCAGAGTGCTTAAAAACAATCTGCGTATGGTAATAAAGGTCGCGCGCCTTACGCCCGAGTACTTTTTTACGATGATACTTGAGGGGATAGTCTGGGGACTTATCAATTCCGTTTATTCCGTATTCACCGTAAAGCTTTTCGATGCGCTTGATATGGGTACTCCGTTTTCCGAATGTGCGGCGATAGTGCTGTATATGGCGGCGTTTTATTTGTTTGCGTACGCGGTGGATGCCTGGTATTGGCAGTATTATAATCCGCTTGTAAAGCAAAAGCTCCATCTTAAATTACATAGCGAGCTTTTTGAAAAGGCACACTCGCTTGACGTTGCCTGCTACGATGACCCCGCCTTTTACAACGATTTTGTGTGGGCGATGGACGAGAGCGCAACGCGCTCTGCGGAGATAATAGGCGATATCGGCAAGCTTATAAACCGCATAGTTGCCGGCACCACCCTCTTTGCGCTCATTTTCACCATCGATTACAAGGTCTCCATCGTTCTGATACTCAATGCCGTGCTGTCTATCTTCATCAATCAGTATGCAAACAAGATAAACTACGAGCAGCAAAAGATAATGAAGCCGATGTGGCGTAAGCGCAGTTACATAAACCGAGTTTATCATCTCTCTGATTATGCAAAGGAGCTTCGTATCAGCCGCGCGCATGATCTCGTTATGGATGAGATGGATGAAAATACCGAGGAACTGGTAAAATGTGCGCGTAAATACGGCAAAAAGTATTTTCTGCTCTACGGCCTTTTTGACAGCGTGCTCGGCAATCTCATCTACTTCGGCGTTATGCTTTATATGTTCACGCGCCTGACGGAGGGCGCGGTGCTTGTCGGTGCATTTACGGCAAGCGTGGGTATGATCTGGCGCGTAAGATGGCTCCTTTCCGATTTTGTGGAGCGCATAACCAAATTTCCCAAGCATTCGCTGTTCCTTGAAAAGTATTACGGATTTCTCAACTTCAAGCCTCGTACCGTTTCCGGCGGGGCGGAGGTACCCGAGTTTGAATCGCTCGAATTGAAGAACGTAAGCTTTGCGTACGATTTTTCTGCAAATCCCAAGTACGAATATCACGAGGCAGACCATAAGGAGCAGAAAAACGAGTCCGAGGGTACTTATGCGTTAAAGAACGTCAGTCTGAGGTTAAACAAGGGCGAAAAGATCGCAATAGTCGGCTACAACGGCGCGGGCAAGACTACGCTTATCAAGCTGCTTTTGCGTCTCTATGATCCCACTGAGGGCGAGGTGCTCTTTAACGGCAAAAACGCAAGGGATTATAAGCTTGACGAGTACCGTGCAAAAATAGGCACCGTTTTTCAGGATTTCAAGATATATGCCGCATCCATTGCGGAAAACGTAATGAACGGACGTTATACGGAAGAGGACCGCGAGACCGTTACAGAAGCGCTTGAAGCTACGGGATTCGGCGAAAAGCTGAAAACGCTTGAAAAGGGAATAGACACTATGCTCACCCGCGAATTTGACGATAAGGGTACCAACCTTTCGGGCGGAGAGGCGCAAAAGGTGGCAATTGCAAGAGTATTTGCCCGCCCCTATGAGCTTATAATTATGGACGAGCCCTCAAGCGCACTTGACCCCATAGCGGAATACGAATTAAACCGCGCAATTGCGGAGTACGCCGCGGATAAGACCGTTATCTTCATTTCCCACCGTCTTTCCACCACCCGAATGGCGGACAGGATATATATGTTTGCAAACGGAACGCTGGAGGAGTTCGGCTCGCACGACGAGCTGATGGCAAACGGCGGTAAGTATTCTGAGATGTTCAATCTGCAGGCGGAAAAATACAGAGAATAACAAAAAGCGGCTGTTGCAAGATACAACAGCCGCTTTATCATTTGCCGCAATTTGGTGAATTGCAGGAGTTGCACGAGCTGCAGTACGGGCAGCCGATGCACTTTTTGCCCTTCTTTTTTGATTTGTAGACGTACACGGCGGCGAGGGCGATAACGGCCGCAATTATCAAAACGGTTACGATATCCGTTGCGTTCATTTTGCCCTTCCTTTCCTTGTAGCGTTTATTCCGAGTGCGATGATTACAGCGGCAAAGACGGTTACCGCCGCAAGACCGCCGATAAAGCCGACGGCAAGCTTGCCCGTTTTGATTACCGTACCGATCTGGTATACGAGATAGCCGATGGTAAAGCCCGTTGCAAGCTGAAGCGCGATACCGCCAAACAGCCATTTTTTGCTCTTTATCTCGGAGTTCATTGCACCGATGGCGGCAAAGCAGGGAGGCGTGAACAAATTAAACATCAGGTACGCAAGCGCGGCAACGGGGGTAATGCCGAATGCGGTGGCAACCGCTGTTCCCGCGCCCTCTGCCATTTCAAGCGCCTCGGTATCTATCAGATTGGATATGCCGTAGCAAACGGCAAGAGTGCCGACAACGTTTTCCTTGGCTATAAAGCCCGTAACGGCAGCCGCCGCCATCTGCCACGCCTTAATGCCGATTATCGGTACGAGTATCACCGCGATAGGCTCGGCAATCGTGGCAAGAATGGAGGTGCTTGCCATACCGTCCTCCACAAGGC
>JAFOAB010000328.1 GCA_017382555.1 Clostridia bacterium | reverse complement strand
TGCCCGTAGGAATGCACCCTTTCGCCCTCTTTCTCGGTGCACAGAGGCTTTCCTATATCATGCACAAGCGCCGCAAGCATAAACCCAAACGGGTCCTCCGCGCCGTCGCGCAGCTCAGCCGCCGCATCAAGCACAAGCATGGTATGTGTCCACGCATCACCCTCCGCGTGATAAAGCGGGTCCTGCACAAGACCGATAAGCGGAGAAAGCTCGCTAAACCACGGTGAGAGCATATTAAGCTCACGCAAAAGCTCAAAAAATACCGAGGGGCGCCTTGCGGTAAGCAATGCCTTTTTCAGCTCGCCCTCCACCCTTTCGCGCGAAAGGGCAGTTATATCCATTGTTTTGCATATCGCCTTCGTCTCCTCTGCCACCGCAAAGTCGAAGCGAGCGGCGAACTGACAGAGGCGGAAAACACGCAGCGGATCCTCACCGAAGCTGTCATCGCTTACGTGGCGCAAAATTCCCATTTCAAGGTCGCGTACTCCTCCATACGGGTCAACGATTTCCCCCGAAATAACGTCGCGCATAATGGCATTTACGGTGAAATCACGTCGCATTGCGGCCTTCTCCGTTCCTATAAACGGATCCACAAAAACCTCAAAATCCCGATGCCCCTTACCACGCACGTTTTCCTTGCGCGGCATTGCGATATCAAGTGAATAGCCCTTGACGGAATAAATACCGAAGCTCTCGCCCATCGAAATACGCTCGCCCACACCGTCAAGTATCTCCTCAAGCACAGAGGGGGCAATTCCGTGCACCTCAATATCTATATCCTTGCTTTCTCTGCCGATAAGCGCATCGCGCACACAGCCGCCGACGTAATATACACGTCCGCCTCTGCCCGAAGCCTCACGTGCTATTTCATTTGCAAGCTCAATATCCTTCATAAAGCTCCAAAATTCTGAAAATGGCTGTAAAAACTTGTTCTACAGCCATTTTCGTATTTAAACCTTAGCGTGTGCCGAGATCTGCGTAATCCTCCCAGCCCGCAATATGTCTTGCCATATAAACGGCATCCATCAAGCCGATTTTTCCGTCACCCGTAACGTCTGCGGAATCATAAACGATAAACTGCTCATATCCGCTCCATTCCGCAAGATAACGCTGAAGAATTACAATATCCAAAACGCCGACAACACCGTTTCCGTCAATATCTCCGGGTTTAAAGGTTTTACCGAATCTGAGTCTCGGTCCCAAAACGGTTGCATACCAATCGTTTTCAAAATCAAAGCCGCCGTAGGCATCCTCGCCCTTATCGAGTTGAACGAGCGCGCCGTAGCTATCACTTGCCGAGCCGTTAACGAAATAATAGTTATTGCTTCCGGTGCAGGAAACGGGCTTGCCCACAATGGGATTATACTGCGTTTCACCGGCAAAATAACAACGGTTAACGCTTGCCGAGGTAGCTGTACGTCCAACTATACCGCCAACACCCGTAGCAGAGGAATTTGCGGTGGTTAAGCTACCGCGCACCTCGCAATTCGTTATGTCGGTATACTTTGCAACAGCCATTATACCGCCCATATCCATACCGGTAGCTCCTGTGATAAGTGCGCCGTCGTTAAAGCAAAGATTTATCTCCACTCTGCTTGCGGCTTTGCCGAGGGAACGACCGCCGATACCACCAACGTAAGCGATGGCATCCGAGCCGCCAACAGTTCCGTGGTTCTTACATTCGCTTAGCTTGAGCTTGACTACACAGCCGTTTGAAGAGTCAAAATTTGCATTAGCGAAAATTCCGGCAATATAGTTTTTACCCGTCACGTCTCCGTTATTTTCACAAGCTGTGATTTCGATAACTCCGTTATAATTTCTTGTTGTGGCGTTTGATACCTGCAGCTGTCCAACAATTCCTGCAGCACATGCAGTATCTGACGATGCGGCAACATCACCGTAATTCACGCAATTTTTAAGATAAACGCAACAGCCGTTGATGGTGAGATGATTTATCTGTCCTAAAATACCGCCGACGTATCCGCTTCCGCTGATTGCACCGTAGTTTACACATCCGTCTACTGTCGTATCGGTAACGGCTCCCGTATTTGTGTCAAGCAAGCCGATAATACCGCCCACGCTTTTTTGCGTACCGGTAACGCTACCGTAGTTGACACAGCTCGTAAGCTCTGCACCCTTACTGCCGCCAAGCACTCTGCCCGCAATACCGCCAACGTAGTTGGTGCCGCTGACAGTTACGTAGCTTGTGAGATTTATAAAGTGGCTGTTCTGCGAATAACCCGCAAACGCGCCGCAATACTCACCGTTACTTGTTACAGAGCCGTACAGCGTGCAATTTTTTATCGTAGCGCCGTCGCAATATCCGAACAGAGCGGTTCTGTTGCCGGAGACGGTGTTGTTTATGTTAAGTCCCTTTATCGTATATCCCTGTCCGTCAAAGCTTCCGCTAAAGGCTGCAGTGTTGAGATATCCTATAGAGGTCTGACCAAGACCGCGAGAAGCGGTATATACAGTCTTCGAAAGATCGATATCGTTATCAAGCACGATATTCTTTTTCCACATCGTACTATCGTTCATGATCTGCAAAAGCTGCTCGGGATTTGAGATGTGCAGCGTTCCGTAATCAGCCGCAACGTCATCCGCATTCGGCACGGCATCCGCATCCACAAGCGCACGGCACACGTAGGTTCCGAGCGACTGAATGGATGTGGTTGAGGTGTTGTACCCTACGGCAGAGCAATAATATAGATAGCCGTTTGCATAGAACGTGGAGTTCCAAATGCCGTAAATATCGTTTTCGTAATCCATCCCCTTTATCGAGCTATGCTCTGTCAGATTGAGGGAAACGGAGGTGAAGGATGAGGAAATTCCTTTTGTTACAGCCTTGAGATCAGATGCGTTATTGTAAGTAACCTTATCCTTGGAAATGATAAGGCAAGGTGTTGCATTGTACGATTTATCAGTATTTATATAATCTCTGTTGGTTGAATTTGCGTAGTTATCCTGATAGGAAACCGCAATCCTTCCATCGGGAAGAACGGTTACGCAAGGTGCAGCGCACCAATATTCAAGACCGGATTGGTAAAAGTAATAGGTTTTATTGGGCGCCGCAACCGCAACACCCTTATCCCACGTTATACCGTCACGCGAGAACCAAAGTCTGACGGCGAATATGTACTTCGAGGATTGCAAGCAATGCGACTCAACCGCCATAACGTAGCTACCATCGGTAAGACGGGAGACCATCGGCATACCCTCGCGGCCCATATTCTTGGATGCGTTTACAGCAATAGAAGGAGTGCCCCAGGTGCCTGTTTTTATATCGTACAGAACGACCATTATGTACTGGTTTGCACCATCGTCGTTAGGCGAAAGATCGTCTGCATAATACATGGCAACTGTGGTATCATCAAGCTGGATAAGGAAGGGCTCCCAGTATCCGTGGCGACCCGAGGTAACGCTTTGAACCGCCTCAACAACTACCTGCTCGTTTACATACGTGCCGGTGTAATTGGTCTTTGTCATCACGCGAATGGAGGTGTAAAACTTACCGTTGACCGTCTGGTTGGAATGACTGCGGTAAGCCATCATCATCGTGCCGTCACTAAGCTCTATCGCGTGCTGATTTGCCCTTGTGAGAGTATGCGAATCCTCGCCAACCATTTGCGTGGCTGCTGCATTGATTCGAGTGTCCGTTCCCTTTTCATTTTCAAGCGTGTTAAAGGTCAGCGCTGAATCAAGAGAGTACTTATAGCCGTTTTCGAAATAGTACTCAAGCGCGCCGTTCTCAAGCGCGGTCATACGGGGATACGTTCCGCCCTGACGCACGCGAGTAACTTCCGTGAATTTTATCTCCGCAAACTCCGCCGCAGAGCCCACAAAAGCCACCGAAGCAAGTCCGACCAGCATCAGCGCCGCAATAAGCAAACAGCTTATTTTACGCATATAATCCTCCGAAATCAGTTGAAATTGGGGATCTGAATATCATCGGGAATAACCGTTCCCTCCGGAATTACAATGCCGTTTTTCTCAAGGAACTCTCTCAAATAGTCGGGGATAGCATCGACAAGCTCCTTATCCTCTCCAAGCTCGTCAACAACCCGCTGGAGAGTGTTTACGGAATCCTCATCAAGCTCTACGTCCTTCACGATGTCGGGAAGCGCATCCACAACCTCCTGGCTGAGTCCGCCCTCAACAATAATATCGGGGATGGATTCGATTACCTCATCCTGGGTCTTTCCCTCGGTTACATCAATAATATCATCGGGCAGATCGGGAGTTGAGGGGGTATCCTCTACGTCACCTGTGGGAGTATCTGCAGGCGTATCCGTAGGATTTTCGGCAGGGGTGTCGGTAGGTGTGTCGTTCTTCTCACTTGTCTTTAGGCTTGCAAGCAGATTTGCGGCAAGAGAGCGTACCGTCTGCTTCATTGCGGTACCGACAAGAATACTGTTGCTGAACTTCACGGCATTGGTAGCGCCGGAGAACACCAGCTTACCCTCACCGTTTTCATTTTCCTCCACGCTTACGATAAGCGGGATAGTCTCCGCAAGGAACTTGGCTTCTGCCGCACGCTCCTCTGCCGTTGCGTTGGCCCAAGCGGCGGTGTCGACCTTCAGATTGTCCTTAAGTCCAAGCTGCTTGGTCATTTCCTTAAGACCGACCTCAAGCGCGGATACGGTTGCAAAGTCAAAGGCGGGCTCGGCAAGCACCGCATCGAGAAGCTCTGCAAGGAGCTGATGGTCGGTAAATACAAGCTCTGTTGTAACGGTGGTTGCGCCGTTGCGCTGCATACCGTCAACAAACACGAAAAATACGTCCTTGGTCGTCTCGATTATCTTCGCATATTCCTCGGCATCGTTATCCGAAAGCTTTTCAAGAAGCTCTGCGATGATGCTCTTGAATTCAGCGGGAATGGAAGCCTCTCCGAGGATTTCGCCGTTCAGCATAGCATCGTGAAGTATATTTGCCTCAAGCGCAAGAACGGTAGAAAGCGCCTTGGAATCCTTTGCGCTGTTGAAAACGAATCTCGCATCATCCATTGCGTGATCGTCCCACTCGCTAACGGGTGTGCTGAAGGCGTGGTATGCATGCATCGCGGTAGAGACGAGATCCCTTGCATCCTCGTGAAGCGAAACGTGATAGCCGTACATATTGGCGGTGGTCAGCTTGTCAAAAAGCTTGTCGCCCATGGTAATCTCGCTTATCACCTCGGACACGCCATGTGTATCCTTAAACTCAACCTTATCCTCAAGTGCCACAAGAACGTCGCCGAGGTCGTTGAGTATGAAATTCGAAAAGCCGTAGAATGGCAAATTCACACACGCAACAACGATAATGCTGCAAAGACCGCCGACAAGCATACCAAAGAGACGATGGCGCTTCAGCTTTCTTTCTCCGTTTGCATTTTTCTTATACTTTTTGCGCGGGAAGATTGCAAATCCAAGAATAAGATAGATGATATAGCTGATAACGGAAAATACCAAAAACAAAACGAGAAAAACAAAGGGAGCCGCAAATGCCATTATATAGCCGTCAAGCAGATGCTCCATATCCACGGTAGCCTGAATGATATTCAAACCCGCATCGGCAATAGCCGTATGAAGTGCGTCAAGGGGAACAAGCTCTGTGGGAAGCGCAAGAATAAATGCCGCAACAGCGGAAATGACCAGCGTTCCGATTCTCACGAAGGAGCGATGCACACCGCGCCACGCACCCATAAGCATGCCGAACGCAATAATAACAAGCGAAAAAGCCGTGAGGATCATCGTTAAAGGCAAGGTAATCTCCTGCCCACCGTGAATTAGAATGTCCATTTGTTACCTCTTATAAATATAATTATACATAATAATGTTACCACCATTTACCTGTAATGTCAATATAGATGCGTATTGGCAAGCAGTATTTTATTCACCGCATATATAAGCGCGTAATATATTTATTGCCGCAAAAAAGGCTTTTATACCATTTTTTGCGGCAATGCGGCATCAAAAAGCGAGGTTGGCACGCTTTATTATACGATTATTCGATTTTTATTCTCAAACGCACAATTTTTCTTGATTTTTTACCCTTTTCATCCTCAAAAACGACGTTTTTAATTATAATCCTCTCGCCATCCTTGACACCCGCGGGAATGTCGACGGTGACACGCGCGGAGGATGAGCGATACACTATATTCGCACGCAGCTCCGCCCCCTCCCGTGCTTGCTTTTTTGTCAAAACAATCGGTTGCTCGGAAAATAAACGTCTTTTAAAAATCAAATAAACTGCGAGCGCAAGCACAGCCGTTGCCACGACCGCAATCAGGATAAACTTAAAAAGCCACAGAAATATAACAATGCCTATAATAATTGTGATCGGAAAAATTATTTGTTCGCGCTCGTATCTGCTTCTGTTCATAAAATACTGCTCGTAGCTATCTCTGTCGTTTTTCAAAGCATCCTCCCTTATTCGCTGTCGCCCTTACCCAAATTACACTTTGAGCAAAGGGTTTGCAGATTTTCCGGAGTTGTTTCGCCGCCCTTTGACCACGGAATTATATGGTCGATATGCAGCTCTACCGACGGATCCTTTGCAGGAGACGCACCGCAAGCACAGCATTTAAAATTATCTCGCTTTAAAACTCTGTATCGCAATTTATCTGATATTACGCGCGTGCTTTTGTGAGCAGATGCCTCCGTTGTTTTCTTTGCTATGGGGGTGACGTGATCATTGCTCGGGAAGCATACCGGACATTTTCTCAACCATACGTCGCATCCGTTTGCCATATATCTATGACCGCAATCAAGACACTCCATTTCAAAAAATCTTTGGTTATAGTGGGTTTCCGAAATGCCCCTGTAACCGAGGTTTTTTTGATTGTTTTTATTAATGTATCCCGCATCGGTGGTTTTGAGCTTGCTTTTGACACATTCTTTTTTCGACGATTCCCATTCCGCCCTTGTGATGCGATAAACGAGGCACACGTCACCATATATATCAGTATATTCCTTTATCTTTTTCATACCTACGGAGGCGGCAGTGGAATAGGAGGCGATATTCGTGCAATTCATATAGGAATACACGCTGTCAAATTCCGTGTTCGCAAAAAACCAATCGCGCACCGCGGTGGCGGCCTCCTTGGCATATCCCTTGCGCCAATGCGCTTTATTTACGTGGTAGCCTATTTCCGGAAGGCTTTCGCCGTCTATATTCTGCATTGTAATGCCGCAATCGCCGATGAACTCGCCCGTTGCCTTCAGCTCGATTGCCCACAGCCCGAAGCCGTATCTTTGATAGTTATCAAGGCTCCAATCAAGCCAACGTTGCGTGCCCCTTGCATCATACGGCTTTGGGTAATGCTGCATCGTTTCCGCATCGGAGAGGATGGCATACAGCCCGTCAAAATCCGCTTGAACGTATTCGCGCAATATAAGCCTTTCGGTTTCCAAAATCCTTTTCATACCGATCTCCATCAATCCATATTCTCTATCGCTACCGTAAGCGCGCGGATAATTTGCTCCATCTCCATAGACGGCTCCTTATTCTGCTCCTTGCAGTACGGTATATGCACAAAGGCAGCTCTTGTTTTTGTGCCCTCAAAGTGCGAGAGGATGCTGTACAGCACGTCGTTGCAAACGTACGCCCCGGCGGAGTACGATACCTGCGAGGAAATGCCTGCGGCGTTTACGGCCTCCGCCATTTTTCGCACGGGCAAGGTGGAAAAATACGCCTTATCACCGCCCGCAATTATCTCCTCATCGCGCGGCTGATTGCCGTTATTGTCGGGAATATTGCCGTTACGCAAATTGATACCGACAAGCTCGGGAGTTATGGCGCTTCTGCCGCCCGCCTGACCTACGCACAGAATAGCATCGGGGCAAAGCTCCCTTGCGGCATCCAAAACGATTTCCGCCGCCTTGCCGAACACCACGGGCAGACAGCGCTTGGTAAGCGCGTATCCGCCAATCTCATCCCCAAGGCGCAAAACCGCCTCCCACGAGGGATTTATATTCTCTCCCCCAAACGGCTCAAAGCCCGTAATCAAAAGCTTTTTCATACTTCACCTGACACATAATCTATCTTTATTAGATTTTATCACAATATCCGATATATATCAATCCCGTTTTTTTGAATTCACGAGTACTTGGAATTATTTGAATTTGTGGTATACTAACCTTACAAAAAGCGAAGGAGAGCACCAATGGACAATTTGATAATAAGCCTTGAAACCGAAAAGGAGTACCGCCGCGGTTGAGGCGTTTGACGTCACCTTTCCCGCGAAGGAAAAGAAGGGGTTGCCGAGCCAAGAGGAATTTTACATTTACAGCCATTCATCCGTTGTGAGATAAACAGAATAAGATATCCCGCCTCTGCATAAAATATCAAAAAACAGAGGCGGGATTTTTATGAAACGCGATATTTCCTTATGGCAGCTCGGCGGCTTTTCCTTCACCGCACTTGCGGGAACGCTGCTGCATTTTCTGTACGACTTAACGGGCGAAAGCGTGCTTGCGGCTCCCTTTTCGGGCGTTAACGAATCAACGTGGGAGCATATGAAGCTGCTGTACTTCCCTCTCCTTATATTTGCGTTGATACAAAGCCGATTTTTTAAGGAACGCAAGGGCTTTTGGTGCATAAAGCTGATAGGAACGGTTATCGGACTTGCATTTATTCCGATGCTGTTTTACACGTATAACGGCGCAATCGGCAAATCGCCCGATTGGGTGAATATTACCATCTTTTTCATTTCCGCGGCTATTGCGTTTTTGGCGGAGGCGCATCTCCTCCGCAACAGCTTCACCTGCAAGGCACCGCGTATTGCACTTGTGCTTATCTTGCTCATCGGCGCACTGTTTGTCGTTTTCACCTTCAAAACACCGCAATTACCTCTTTTCGAGGATCCCATAACAGGCACTTACGGAATATAGGGTGTTGACCTTGTCATTTGCGCGTGATACAATAAAGCTATTAAGTAATTATTTTCGAGGGAAAGACCGATGAAAACTAAAATTTTTACTTTGCTCACGGCTTTATTCGCGCTCATCCTTTGCTTTTCATCCTGCGAATCAACACCGCCAAGCACCGAACAACCGCAAAATACCGAAGCAACGCAGGTAACCACCGAGGCAACGCAGGCGCATACACACACCGAGGTAGTTGACGAGGCTATCGCTCCCACCTGCACCGATGCGGGCAAGACCGAGGGCAAGCACTGCTCTGTTTGTAACACCGTGATCGTTGCCCAAGCGGAGGTTGCCGCAATCGGACACACCGAAGTCACGGACAAGGGCTTCCCCGCAACCGAATCAACCACGGGACTTAC
>JAFOAB010000327.1 GCA_017382555.1 Clostridia bacterium | reverse complement strand
GCCGCTTGCGACCTCGCGCCTTGCACCGTTATCGGGGGTAAAGAAGATGCTTCCGCCCTCTGCCGTAAACACGCCGCCCGCGCTGTAAGCACGGAGGCAATCGGGCATAGCCTCCGCCCGCTCCCATTCGGAGGTGTGAGGCGTAAGCTTTCCGATATACGAGGAATTGCGCTTTGCCTTGACGGGGGCGGTGTGATCTCTCCACACCGAGCGCATAACCTCGGTAAGTCCCACCTCATCTCTGAAGCGACTGCAATGCCCCTCGCCCTCGTTATAGCGGTATTCGAAATCATAGCCCGCATATTCGAGCGCGGATTTTGCCACAAGACCGGCAAGATACGAGCTGCCGAAGTAATCGTTCGGCTCGTTTTCCGACCAATCCATAAAGCCGCGCACCGTCTTTGTTTCGCAGAGGCGCATAAGCACCGGTGCCTCGTAGCCCTTTGTCATGGCGGAAAAGGTGGGGGATGACATATACACGCGGTGGAAATAATCGTTTCTGAACCACGCACAGCTCCACGCGCAGATACCGCCGGAGGAGCCACCCGCCGCCATATGCCAATCGGGGTTATCGGATATTTTCAGCCCAAATCGGCTCGTCATTTCGGGGATTATTTCTTCAACTATCAAATCGGCAAAGCCGCGATCGAAAACGTCATAGGAAAGCTGACGCAGTCCGAGGTCATAGCCCTCCGTCTGCGTTTTTAAATACGTTCCTCCGCTGATGCCGATAACGATGGTCGGAGGGGCAATCCCCTCCTCATAAAGCCTTGCCATCACCTGCACTACCTGCGCGTTCAAGCCGTCAAAGGTCACGATGAGAGCGTATTCGTTTACGTTTTCATACCGCGGAACGGAATATGAGCAGGTGTAGCTGTAGCCGGCAAAATATTCCTTGCCCGTCAAAACGGCGCTTCCCTCCTTAAAGGTTGCACCGCAGGCCTTGCCTGAATCGTTCATAAAATTCCCACCTTCCTGTCACAGAAAAATTTTCGCAGACGAGGTGCTATGAGCAAGCAAGGCGAAGGCGTACTTGGCGTACGTCGAGCCGCTTGCGAAAGAGCACCGAAGTATCCGGAAATTTTTCAAAGACAGTAACCTTTAAGCACCTTTAACGTGTTCCACACTCCATCAATATGGCTTCTCTCATATCCGTGGCTTGCGTAAACGCCCGCACCGATGAGACCGTGACGAATGTCGCTACCGGCGGAAAGGGTCGCCTCCACGTCAGAGCCGTAGAACGGATAAACGTCAACGGCATACTCCGCATTTTCCTTCTTTGCGGCGGCGATAAGCTTGCCGACCACGTCGTAATTATAAGGTCCGCGCGAATCCTTAGCGCAGATGGATACGGTGCGCTCGGTGCAGGAAAGACCGCTTCCCACACAACCCATATCCACGCTTATCGCCTCGGTAACGCCCGCGGGAACGGATGCGGAGCCACCGTGACCGACCTCCTCATACACCGTTACGTGCACGTACACACGGCGCGAGGGAGTGATGCCGTTATCCTTCATAAATTTAGCAAGTCCGAGCAGGATGCCGACAGACAGCTTATCATCAAGGAAGCGGCTCTTGATATATCCGCTTTCGGTAATTTTAGCGCGAGGATCGAAGCAAACGTAATCTCCCACCTCGATGCCGAGAGCGCGAGTATCATCGGAATTTTTCACGTCCTCGTCAAGCACGATCTCCATGGTATCAAAGCTGCGCTTCGTGTCCGCATACGCACCGTTCACGTGGACGGATGCATTGCAAAGCTGAAGCGTACCCTCGATAATTTTCCCGTCCCTGGTATGCACGCGGACGTTCTCCGTTTCGCAGTTATCCGCACGAAGACCGCCGAGATTGGTTATGCGCAGTCTGCCGTTGCCCTTTACCTCCGCCACCATACCGCCAAGCGTGTCGGTGTGTGCCTCAAGCAAAAGCGCATCGCTTTCGTCCGCACCTCCGAGGTCGATGATAACACCGCCCTTAACGGTAAGCTCCGCCTTATAGCCGAGCGCCTCAAATTCATTTTTCACCCAGCTTGCCGCATCATGTGTATAGCCGGTAGGGCTGTCTATCCCCACAAGCTCGACCGTCTTTTGTGCCGCATATACAGCGTAATCTCTTTTCATATTTTTCACCCCTCCGTAAATTCAGAGAATTATTTCATTCATATTTTTATTTTACCACATATTGTAACGAAGCACAACAGTAAAAACAGCGTTTTTGCACGTTTTTTACTTTGATATTAAATGTTTATCTTGTCGAATTTTATTAGATGTGTTTCTAACATCTTTCCAAAGCCCCAAAACGAGGAATTTTTATTTAGATATTCTTCTAATATCAAACAAAGCTTGATATTAAAGGAAAATCGTTTTTATTAAACCGCAGTTAGAAACTACATGCCATCGATAAATAAAATATATATCTTATGTAAATTTTAGTGTACAGAGGCAAAAACACGAAAATTCAACGGCAATCGCACCGTTTTTGCGCCTTTTTCCGCCACAGCCGAATATATACGCACTTCCTTTATCTTTCACTTGACAAATCAAAACTGCGGTGCTATGATGTTCACGTAGATATGAAGCAATATTCACATTTCAAGGGAGGGGATGCAAATGGCGGGCGGAGGATTTTTGCCTCTTTTCGAGGAATGCAGAGCAGAAGAAAATACTCGCACCGTACTGCATTCCGACTTAAATAACTTCTTTGCCTCGGTGGAGATAGCGCGCGATCCGTCCCTCGCTCCCTACCCCGTTGCGGTATGCGGAAGCATAGAGGAGAGGCACGGTATAGTCCTTGCAAAAAATCAACTTGCAAAGGCATTCGGCATCAAAACCGGTGAGACGATCGGCAACGCGCTCGGCAAATGTCCGCAGCTGAAGATCGTCCCTCCCCACTATGATGACTACGAGGAGATCTCCGCACGTGTGCGCAAGATATATATGAATTACACAGACCTTGTGGAGAGCTTCGGCATTGACGAATGCTGGCTGGACGTCAGCGGCTCCTCCTATCTTTTCGGCTCGGGCGAGGAGATTGCCGACAAATTAAGACGTGAGATTTTCCGACGTGAGAGCATCACCGTTTCCGTCGGTGTCAGCTTTTGCAAGGTGTTTGCAAAGCTCGGCTCGGATATGAAAAAGCCGAACGCCGTAACCGTAATTCCGCGCGAAAGCTTCAGGGAAAAGATATGGTGCTTGCCTGTCGGAGATATGCTTGGAGTTGGTCCCGCAACGCAGAAAAAGCTTGCCGAGCGCAGTGTGCGCACCATCGGTCAGCTTGCTAATACCTCCCCCGTTTTGCTTAATTCGTACTTTGGCAAGGTGGGGCGAATGCTGTGGGCTTACGCAAACGGACTTGATGCCTCCCCCGTCCATCCCGTGGGGTATCAAAGCGAGGTAAAAAGTGTCGGCCACGGTGCCACACCGAATGCCGATATGGTGACGGACGACGAGGTGGAAAGTATGCTTGTCAGCCTCGCAATCGACGTTGGGCACAAGCTGCGCAGGTACGGTCTGCGCGCCGCGGGAGTTGCCGTTGCCATACGCGATAATGCCCTCTTCTGCCGCGAATTTTCCGCACGTATGCCACGTCCGACACAAAGCGCCATTGTTATTGCCGAGGAGGCTTTCAAGCTCTATTGCAAAAATTATGACCGTTCAAGACCCCTGCGCTCCATCACCGTTCGCGCAATCGACCTTGCCCCCAAGGACGCACCTCGTCAGCTTGATATTTTCGAGCCGTCGGAGAAGGAGGATAAGACCATCCGCCTATGCGAGGCGATGGACGATATCCGCGAAAAGTTCGGTCGCCACGCCATCGTCCCCGCCAATTCCCTTACCCGCGAGCGCGTAAAGGATTTCGGCTTCGGCGCGATCCCATCCCTCGCCGCCGTCCATTTATCATAGGGGCGATTCACGAATCGCCCGCCGTTTCCCATATCGCAATCCGAGTCACACTACCTTTTTATCCCATTTCAAACTTTTTTATCAAAACCCCTTGAAAATCTGTTTTCGTTGTGATATACTATCGTAGTCAATTAAATGACGTAGGGGTATAGCTCAGCTGGTAGAGTACCGGTCTCCAAAACCGTGGGTCGCGGGTTCGAATCCTCCTGCCCCTGCCAAAAAATCCTCGTTCTTCGGAACGAGGATTTTTTTATCCAAGCCGCAGGCTTGGTATATCATTGAATGTATAACTCGCCTGCGGCGAGTTATACATTCGTATATCATCAGCCCCTGCGGGGCTGTATCTCATCACGCTTTAGCGTGCATCTTGCCTGCGGCTTGATGATATACAATGCTTCGCATTGATGATATACCGCAACAAGTTGCGGATGATATACACGCCTTGCGGCGTGATTTGCTTCGCATCCCCTTGCACTCACCGCGATTTTGTAGTATAATGAAAACAGAAAGGCGGTGAACCAATGATTACTAACGACATTTTCTCAAAAGAAGAAAAAAGATTATTGGATTTTATCTTACAGCAAGATTTTGAAAAGAAAGACTATACTATAAATTACATAAATTCGTTATCT
>JAFOAB010000326.1 GCA_017382555.1 Clostridia bacterium | reverse complement strand
GTTCTTTTTTATTGCGCGTGCAATGTTTGTAAAGGGGCCTATGGCAACAACGGTAAGCTCCTTGCCGTATTTTTTGCAGGCGTCAATGATAAAATCTGCGGCATCATCAGTTTCCGCATCACCCGCACCCGCAACCACGGGCACGCTTTCGTAGCCCTCTCCGTAGGCGGAGAGAAGCTCGCGCACCGTTTCGGCGCGCTTTTTCGTATCGCGGAATACGGTAGTTATTCCCACGATCTCCGCGTCCATACGCATCGCCATATAAATGGCAAAGGCATCATCGGGCGCATCGGCTATATCGGTGTCGATAAGCAGCTTTGTGGTCGGGCGGTTTTCTGTCATCCTTGAGTGTAGGCATACCCTTTTCAGATCCTTCGCTTCGCTCGAGGATGACGAGAAAAGGGTATGCCGTAACGAAGGATCCGAAAAACCGCATTCGGTTGGGACCGGCACGCTTGTGTCCGGCAAGTGATTAACGTTTTCCATATCAAAGCTCAAATCTTCTGTACATCAGTCCGTCGAAAACGCCCTTCCATTCAAAAACGCCGTTTTCGTAGGTCATAAACGAATAATCGGAGCCTGCCTTGGGAATGGAAACGGAGCCGGGGTTCATAAGCACGATGTTGCCGTCCTCCGTGCATTCGGGCACGTGGGTGTGACCGTAAAGCACGCAAACCCTCTCCTTTTCCATAGATGCGACCGCAAGGATGGAGTCAAGCAGATGTCCGTGGGTAAGGTATACGGTTGTGCCGTTCTCAAGAAGTACGGTGCCCGAGGAGGCGCGCATCGGGAACTTCAGCACCATCTGGTCTACCTCGCTGTCGCAGTTACCTCTGACGCACACGGGTGCGGGGGTAAGGGAATTGAGCATCTCCATAACCCTTGAGGTGTCGTATTCACCGGGCAGAGCGTTTCTGGGGCCGTGGTATAAAAGGTCACCGAGAAGGATGACCTTGTCGGGCTTTTCCTCGTTTATTCTTTCCATAAGCGCGGCACAGCACTTTGCGGAGCCGTGAATGTCGGATGCGATAAGAAGCTTCATGATCGTTTTCCTTTCCTGATGGTATCAAATATAAAGTGTTGCAAATGCTTTGGCCTGATGATAGAATGTTGATATCGGGCTAAGAAAGCAAAAAGTCGATGACGTTGACGAATTTTATACCTTCGTTGTCCGAGATGAACGTTTTGTCTAGGGAAAGCACGGTTTTTTCGTAATTATCCGCAATTGCCTTCAGCGGAGCAAGCTCTCTCTGCTTTACATTGCTGTCAAGCATCGATAGGGTTACCTGATAATATCTTCTTTCGTCTTGCTTGATAGCAATGAAGTCCACCTCGGCTTCTTGCCATTTGCCCGTAAATACCTGATAGCCTCTGCGTATAAGCTCCAAATATACGACGGTTTCCAATATGTGTCCCAAATCCGTGTCGGAATATCCAAGAAGCATATTTCTGATGCCCGTGTCTACCGCGTAATATTTTGAAAGATTTTTCAGCTGCTCCTTGCCTTTTATGTCGTATCTCTTTACGGGATAGATTATATATGCCTTTTCAAGCATATCAAGGTAATTTGAAACCGTATCGGTTTTGATATTATCGCCCTTGGATTGAGATGACAGATAACCGCTTATTTTACCCGCGGAAACAATGTTTCCCGTATTGCTTACAACGTAACGGACTATCTGCTCCAACAGCTGCACGTCCTTTATCTTGTTGCGGGATATGACGTCCTTAACGATTACGGTGTTGTAAATGCCGAGAAGAAAATCGTTTACCGTGGTGTTGTCTTGCGGCAGAGAGCATACGGCGGGCAGACTTCCGAATTTGATATATTGGTTGAACTTATCTTCCATACTCCAATCGCTCGGAAGATGGTTGAAGCTTAAAAACTCCTTGAAGGAGAGGGGAAGCATCTTTATCTCAACATATCTTCCCGAAAGCAGGGTCGATATCTCGGAGGAGAGCAGAAATGCATTTGAGCCGGTTATATATATGTCGGTATCGAATTCAACGTTTATGCTGTTTACAGCTTTTTCCCACTTATCGGCTTGCTGTACCTCATCAAGAAAAATATAGCATCTTCCGTTTTTCGGCATTTGCTCCGTTATAAGTGAATAGAGGGCTTTGTAGTCGCGGATATCATCATAACGCATCAATTCAAGGTTGATATGGATAATACTCTCCTCAGCAACACCGACGGAAAGCAAATATGCCTTGAAAAGCTCGAGCAGTGTGGACTTTCCGCACCTGCGCAGACCGGTTATTACTTTGATGAGCTTGTTGTCCTTATACGCTTTCAATCGGTCAAGGTAATTGTCTCTGGATATCATAACGTTCTCCTTCGCTTTATATCACGTTTTTATTGTAGTACAAGTATGTACAAATGTCAATATTTTTACCCTCTGAAAAGGTAAAATGTGTTGAATTTTTGATGTTTTACCCCCTGAAAAGGTAAAACCAATTAAAATCATACGGTTTTACCCTCTGCAAAGGGAAAAACAAAGATTTAAATTTCCAAAAAAGTGTAACCTTTTCCATCCAAAATCTGTCTTTATAGGTGAAGGCCTTAAAAAACGCCATAAGGTTGTAAAATGCCGCCGCTGGTCCTTCGCTCCGCAACCCGCTCGTCATTGTTGAACGTAGCGTTTTCCGCGAGATTCTTCGCATCGCTCGAGAATGACGCGCGAAAAACGCCGCAGCAAAGGATCTGCGGGTTGCTGCACTCGAGGATGACGAGCGGCGGTATAGCTTAATGACGTTGTTAAAAAACGGAGGTACCGCCGTGGATGACAAAAAGATAATAGAGCTTTATTTTGCGCGATCCGAGGATGCAATAACGGAAACGGATAAAAAATACGGCGCATACTGTGTAAGCATTGCAAGAAGCATACTTAGCTCCCAAGAGGATGCGGAGGAATGCGTAAACGATGCGTACCTCGGTGTGTGGAACAGTATACCGCCCGCCTTTCCGCGCGTGCTTTCCGCGTTTGTGGGGCGCATCGTGCGTAATATCGCACTCAATCGCCTTGCCATGCTTTCCGCATCCAAGCGTACACGCACCGCGGAGGTGGTATACGAGGAGGCGGAGGAGCTTATCCCCGACACAAGCGGTGAGGACGCAAGTGCGGAGATAGCTCTGCGCGATGCGATAAACGGATTTCTCGCATCTCTTCCGAAGCGCACACGCATCGTGTTTATGCGCAGGTATTGGTATTTCTGCTCGGTAAGTGAAATTGCCGAGGGGATGGGTATGACGGAGGCAAACGTAAAGGTGCTTTTGCTCCGCACGCGCAAGAAATTCAAAGCCTATCTTGAAAAGGAGGGTATTACGCTATGAAGAAGAATAAGATAATAGATGCGATCGGTCTTGCCGATGAAAGGTTTATTGCCGAGGCGGCACCGTCGAAAAAAAGATCGCGGGACGTCGAGGTATCGAACCCCTTTAGGGGTGAGCGCGACCAACGGGAGCACACCGCTTTGCGGTGTCTGAAAACGCCTGTCCCTACGCGGAGATCGACGCGCAGGATAGCTGCCGCCGCGTTTGCCGCTTGCTTCGTGCTTCTCACCTGCGTGCTGTTCGTTCCGTACCGCACAACGCCCCCAAGCGTCGCAAAATACGAAAACAGCGAGTATTACGATATTATAGTCAAGCTGAACGAGGCGAATTTCGAGGCACCGCGCCAAAAGAACCGTTTTCAGTCGCTTACCCGCAGTGTGGAGCAAGCGCTTGACAATTTCTTCCTTGCCAAGGGCGCCGCTACGATGGATTCTGCACCGAGCGCAAGCGCACCGATGTATGAGGAAACAACGGATAATCAGGTTGCCGGCGTAATTGAGGCTGACCTTGTAAAGAGAAGCGATAAGTATATCTACTACTTAAACGGCTCAAAGCTCTACGTTCACACCGTTGACGGTGAGCGCTCGCGCCTCGTCTCCGAGTATAAAATAGACACCGAGGGCATACGTTACGGCAATTACGATAGATGGGAGCTGTACCTTTCCGCGGATTGCAGTACCGTAACCGTAATTGCGCCCTGCACGCTAAAAACGGATAAATTCGTTTCCCAAGTTGCGGTCATATCCCTTGACGTAACCGACCCCGCAAATATAACGGAAAAGGGAAGAGTGGCAGTATCGGGCGGACTTATCTCCACCCGTCTTGTAAACGGCAAGCTCCTGCTCGTTACCGAGTTTTATGCGGGCGATGCGAACTTTTCGGATGAGGGCACGTTTATCCCGCAGATAGATACGGGCGACGGCGCGTACAGCATTCCCGTGGAGGATATCGTAAGCCCCGAAACTCTTACCTCCTCGCGCTACACGGTCGTTTGCCGCTTTGATAACGCAACGCTTGCGTTGGAGGATCAGACGGCTCTGCTCTCTTATTCGGACGACGTGTACGTTTCCGCAGATAACGTGTATGCGGTGCGCAGATATAACGAAAGCGTGGAGCTCGAGGATCTCACCTACCGCATAATGAT
>JAFOAB010000325.1 GCA_017382555.1 Clostridia bacterium | reverse complement strand
GATATAAATTCCCCTTGTGCCCCGCAGGGCATATCGCACGCGTCAGCGTATATCGCGCCCTTAAGGCATATCGCAAATTCCCGCAAGGGAATTTATATCGCTGTAAAACCGCAAAGCGGTTTTACCTACTTATTAACAGTAGTTTTTTAAAAAAGCGATATGTTTGCTTCGCAAACACGATATATTTTGACGTTGCAAAATGCGATATAACCTCGCTTCGCTCGGTTGCGATATGATATAAATTCCCCTTGTGCCCCGCAGGGCATATCGCACGCGTCAGCGTATATCGCGCCCTTAAGGCATATCGCAAATTCCCGCAAGGGAATTTATATCGCTGTAAAACCGCAAAGCGGTTTTACCTATCCGTTCTTTCCGCAATTCCGAACTTATCGCCGGATTCGATGATAACTCCAAGACCTGCAACAACGCTGTCAAGCGGCTTCTTTGCGCAATATGTGCGTATACCCGTCTTCTGCTCGATAAGCGCGTCAAGACCGTGGAGGCAAGCACCGCCTCCCGTCAAAACGATTCCGCTTTCCCTGATGTCGGAGCAAAGCTCGGGTGGTGTTCTTTCAAACGCGCCGCGTATGCACTCCACGATCTGCCCTGCCTGCATACGAAGCGGCTCGCGCAGATCGGATGGGTGTACCTTTATGGCGACGGGCGCGCCGTGTGCGCTTGCGTGCACCTCGTACGGGGTGTTGTTATCCGCCTGCATAACGGTTCCGATATCCTTTTTAAGCAGCTCCGCAGTTACCTCGCCAATGGTAACGCCGTATCTGCGGCGCATAAAATTCATAATGCAACGGTCAAACGCCGTTCCGCCCACGCGGATGGAGTTCGTAAGCACGGCACCGCCAAAGGAGATAACGCTTGCCTCCGTTGTTCCGCCGCCGATGTTTACTATCATCTTGCCCTTCGGCTCTGCTATCTTCATATTCATTCCCACAGCCGCCGCCAGAGTTTCGGGCACCAGCATAACGTTCTTTGCGCCTGCCTTTGCCGCCACCTCGATAAACGAACGGCGCTCTGTGCTTGTTGCGCAGTGCGGCACGGCAAGATACACCTTCGGGCGGCTGAGCACCATCATTGCGCCCGCCTCGGAGCGGAAGAAATACTCCAGCATTCCCGCCGCAACGTCAAAATCCGCAACAACACCGTCCTTTATGGGGGCGCACGCAGAAATATGCGGAGGCGTTTTGCCAAGCATCATTTTTGCCTGTGTTCCTGCCGCAGTAATGCGGCTTAAGCGGTTATCTACCGCGACCACCGAGGGTTCCCTTACCTTTATTCCGCTTCCCTTGACGTAGATGCGGGTGTTGGAGGTTCCCATATCTATTCCGAATATTTTTCCCATTCTCGCTTGTCTCCTTCTTTGCGGTCTTTCTTATTCCCGCACGCCTAACGGGCATCTCCGGCTCGCGACCGAGCACAAAGCCCTTAACCGTTTCGGCACATTCTGCGCCCGCCTCGTCGGTAAAGGAAAGCCAACAGAGCGACAGCCCCGTGCCCTCGGTTTCCTTACCTCCGACGTAGGAGGGTATCGTATTGTATATTACGTTGCG
The DNA here is from genome assembly GCA_017382555.1 of Clostridia bacterium. Taxonomy (GTDB): domain Bacteria; phylum Bacillota; class Clostridia; order Oscillospirales; family CAG-272; genus RUG12395. The sequence goes on along the minus strand of JAFOAB010000325.1, from coordinate 6,560 downwards.
GTGCCCGTACTCCGCAAACACGGAAAACGAAACACCCATTCTGTCCTTCAGTATAATGCGCGCATTGCATTTGTCAAAGCCGCATTTATCGCATCCCACGCGCGGCTTGATTATACAGCGCGTCAGCGTCATCAGCGGAAGCTTTCCGTATGAGAATACCGCACTTTTAACACCGCGGTTTATATCCCTTGCGGCGGCAACGTTAAGCTCCGGTGAGATTACGGAAAAATCCGCACCAAGCCGCTTATACAGCATTGCCGAAAGTGTGTTTGCGGCACTGCAGCGCATATTGCAAACAAAGGGTACACCCGCATCTCTCGCCACGGCTATACCGCCGAGGCTTGAAACGGAGAGATATTTTGCACCGTTCTCGATTGCCGCTTTGGCAAGTCTGCGCACGTCCTCCGCTTCCCTTTCAAAAAACACGGGAGGAAGCGACGCTCCGTCGGCAAGGCGACTGTCAAAGCACTCTGCGGGCAGTATCACGCGCTGACGGCCATCCGCTCTTATGCCGCTTTTTTCAAGCTTTTCTGCGGAAAGGAACTCCAAAACAAGCTCCTTGCGCTTGTCGGCGCTTTTCGGTGCGCGCTCGAATACCACCTCGCCACCCGCCGTTTCGGGCAGCTCGCGTACGGGGAATACGGGCGTGACCGCCGTATCCTTTTCCGCTATTTTTAAATCCACAGACGCGCTTTTGGCCTTATCGCCATCCGTTCGCACTCCCGTCATTTTGCTGTGGTCTCCACCCGTGAAGTACGCATCCGTAAATCCGCTGCGCGAGAAATATGCCTCCAGACGCTTTACCTCTTCCCTTGTGGGGGCGCGGTTTTCGTCTATCAGTCGGCGGTATATCTCGGTAACGCCGTAAACGTACTCGGGGCTCTTCATTCTGCCCTCTATCTTAAGCGAGGAAACACCGCTTTCCAGTATCTCCGGCACGTACTGGGCAAGGCAGTAGTCCTTTAAGGAGAGGGGATATTCTCCGCCGTATTCCATACGGCAGGGCTGGGCGCATTCGCCCCTGTTGCCGCTTCTGCCGCCGACAACGGAGGAAAAGAGGCACTGCCCCGACACGCTTACGCACAGCGCACCGTGGATGAACATCTCGGTCTCGATACCGCATTCCGCGGTTATCTTTTTTATATCGTTTCTGTCAAGCTCGCGCGAAAGAACAACGCGCGAAAAGCCTATCTCTGCGGCAAGCCTTGCGCCGCCGATATCGCAAATTCCCGCCTGCGTGCTTGCGTGGAGAGCAAAATCGGGAATGCGACGGTGAAGCTCGTGTGCAGCACCGAGATCCGCAATTATCATCGCATCCGCACCCGCTTGGTAAAGAAACTCCGCATAGCGGAGCCACTCGTCAAGCTCGCGGTCAAAAACGAGGGTGTTTGCGGTGACGTTGGTCTTCACTCCGCGCTCACGGCAAAGGGCGATGGCGTATTTAATTTCCTCGCGTGTAAAGTTCTTTGCATTCGCGCGGGCGGAAAACTCCGTACCGCCGAAATACACGGCATCCGCACCCGCATTTACCGCCGCCTTAAGCGCGGCAAGCGAGCCTGCGGGAGAAAGAAGCTCGGGCAATTTATTCGATTTTTTTACCGTATCTGCCACAGCCATTCTCCTTTTCTGCCAAAACTCTTGCATTTTTGCGGTTCTGTTATTATAATGTATATTGTGTCGCGTGGGTATATTTCGCCCAATACATATATTATACAACACACAAAAGCAAATTTAAATAGAAAAACGCAAAAAATTCTTTATTTTTTGCCATCAAACGAAGGTAATACAGTGGATAAGAAAAAATATTCCAGAATAGTGGTAAAGGTTGGTACGTCCACCCTCTCCCACCCCACGGGCAAGCTGAATTTGCGCCGTATCGAGGAGCTTTCCCGCGTGCTTTCCGACCTTAAAAACGCGGGCACGGAGATCGTTCTCGTCTCCTCCGGTGCGGTTGGCGCGGGCATTGCGCGCATAGGGCTTGACCGCCGCCCCAAGAGCACCGAGGAAAAGCAGGCACTTGCCGCGATCGGTCAGGGCGAGCTGATGAAGATATACGAGCGCTTCTTTGCGCATTACGGACAGACGGTTGCACAGCTTCTGCTTACCAAGGACGTTGTGGATAACGAGGAAAGACGCAAGAGCGCGGCAAGCACCTTCCGCATCCTTTTCGACCTTTCCTGCCTGCCGATAGTAAACGAAAATGACCCCGTATCCTCCGCACAGCTTGAAACGAAGAGCGGCGATAAGATCTCCTTTGGCGATAACGATACGCTTTCCGCATACGTTGCGGAGCTTTGCGAGGCCGATCTGCTGATAAACCTCAGCGACAGCGAGGGATTCTTTACCGCCGATCCGCGAAACGATCCCACCGCAACGCTTATCGAGCGTGTTGAAAAAATAACCCCCGAGCTTATCGCGTGTGCGGGCGGTGCGGGCACCGCAGGTGGCACGGGCGGTATGCGAAGCAAGCTTGAGGCGGCGCAGATCGCGGGTGCGGCGGGCATACCGATGTTCCTTGCACACGGCGCGGAGCCGGAGGTGCTTTATTCCATTCTTGAAGGAAAGGCGCGCGGCACTTATTTTGCCGCCGAAAAGAAATGATGAAAGAGATAATTCTTTGTAAATACGGCGAGATAGTGCTGAAGGGCACGAACCGCCCCCATTTTGAGGCTATGCTCGCACGCGAGCTGAAGGGACGCGCAAAGCGCCACGGAGGCTTCAAGGTACACACGGCGCAAAGCACCGTCTTTATCGAGCCTAACGACGAATTTTCCGACATTGAGGGAATGTTTGAGGCGTGCCTTACCGTATTCGGTATAGTAGCCGCAGTACGTGCCTGCGTATGCGAGAAAACGCCCGAGGCGATCTATGCCGCGGCGCGTGAATATTTGCCCGAGAAGATGGAGGGCGCACGCACCTTTAAGGTGGAGGCAAAGCGAAGCGACAAGCGCTTCCCCATGACAAGCCCCGAGATAAGCCGCGAGGTCGGCGCCGTTATCCTTGATACGATGCGCGGCATTAAGGTAGATATCCACAACCCCGACGTTACCGTACGAGTTGAGGTGCGCGATGAGTATGCATACGTGCACGCAGGTCAAATAAAGGCGGCAGGCGGTATCCCCGTCGGCTCCAGCGGACGCGGACTTCTGCTCCTCTCCGGCGGTATCGACAGCCCCGTTGCAGGCTATATGATGGCAAAGCGCGGTATGTCCGTTCAGCTTCTGCATTACGACAGCTTCCCCTACACAAGCGAGCGCGCAAGGGAGAAGGTAATGGAGCTTGCGCGCATCATCTCCCCCTACACCTGCACCCGTCAGGCTTGCGTTATCTCCCTTACAAAGATTCAGGAAACGATACGCGATAACTGCGATGAGGATTACTTCACCCTCCTTCTCCGCCGCTTTATGATGCGAATTGCGGAGATGTACGCAAAGGATGCAAACTGCGGTGCGCTTATAACGGGCGAGAGCCTCGGTCAGGTCGCAAGCCAGACAACGGAGGCGATAACCGTAACGAACAACATCGTAACGATGCCCGTATTCCGCCCCTGCATCGGACTTGATAAGGAGGAGATAGTTACGGTAGCGCGCAAGATCGGCAGCTTTGAAACGTCCATTCAGCCGTTCGAGGATTGCTGCACCGTGTTTACCCCCCGTCACCCCCGCACCCGTCCCGAGCTTCATAAGCTCCTTCTCGAGGAAGCAAAGCTCGACTTCGAGGCGCTTGCAAAGGAAGCTTTTGATAACAGAGAGTACATCAAGCTTTACGAATAAGACAATACAGACAAAAGCTCCTCCCTATTCTCACAGGGAGGAGCTTTTATAATATCTTATTTCTTGCGCTTTTTAGCTTTTGCGGCGATGATGCCGACAGCGGCGGCAACGCAAGCACCTGCGGCAATGCCCGCTATCACGGCGGCTTTGCCGTTTTTCTTTGCGTTGGGCTCACCGGGGGTATCGGTCACCGTGTCGGTAACCGCCTCGGCATCAAGTGCATCGAGGCTATCTGTGGTAACGAATATCTTCGCACCCGCCCCGATATTAACCTCTGCGCTTATCTCATACACGTCACCGATATTGGAAGCGCCGGAATTTGCAAAGGGTAATGCCTCGGCATCCGCGCTTATCCTTGTTACAGTTGCACTTACACCGTCCACCATCGCCTCGGTTATCGGCTTATCGGAGTGGATACGTATCTTCACGTTGCGTACGGCATATTCCGTCTCCAGCTTGCCCTGCGCCGCGCCTACGTCTATGCACCAAACCTCATTTGCCGCCTCGCTGACGCTTATATCGGTCTTGCGATATACGCCGTCAAGGTACGCCTCGGTTTCGCCATCATCCTCATAAAGCGTAAACGCGCTCTCGCCAAGTCCGTAAATATTTACGGAAAGCTCGCTCCAATCCGCGCCCTGCATAGGGGATTCCACCTTACCGACGGGAATAGCCGAGCCCTTACGCACGAATACGGGCATCTCGTCCGTTTTGCCCGTTACGGTTACGGTCTTGGGGCCTACGGTCTCCTCGCCCGTAAACACGTTTATCCACGCTCCGTCGGGGATAAACACGGTGCGGGAGGAGGTGTTTTTTGCAAGCACGGGCTCACAAACGAGGTAGAAGATCGCCTTGCCCGCAAGCTCGTAGTATTCCACGACTATTTCGTAGGTCTTGCCCGCCTCAAGCACGTCCTTGTTATTGAGAAATGGCTTGACCTGAGTGGACGTAAAGCCGTTTGACCAAAGCTTGCCGTCTATATACACTCTTGCACCGTCATCCGCAAGGGTGCCGATGTAGCAATCGTACTCGGGGGTAATGGTACCCGTGAAGCGTGCGGTGAAATAATCCGCATTCACCTCGGGCGCGGGCGAGCCCGTATACCAATAGAAGCCGAGGGTGGGTACGGTCTCCGTCTTTACGGGAGTGCCGCGGTAGTAAGCGCTCTGAGAATAGCCCTTCTCCACGTTATAATATCTTGCCGTAAGACCGTCGTTTCCGCTTTCATCCTTAAGCCAAGAGGTGGGCACAGTCTGCTGACCGTCGCCCGTTGTTGACCAGAAGGGGGCAACGAGGATATCCTCGCCGATGAGATACTGCGAGTTATCCGACGCCTCTGCGTACTGCGGATAATAGAAGTCGAGGCGGCGCATAAGCGGCATACCGTTTTCGTAATTTTCACGCGCAAGCATATAGTAATACGGCATCAAATGGTAGCGCATATTAAGGAAGTCCCTAACTATCGCCTCCGAATCCGCACCGTAGCTCCACGGCAGATGCTCGTTTTTCACGGACAAGGTGGAATGCACGCGGAAGAGGGGCGAGAACGCACCGTACTGCATCCAGCGGATGAAGTTGTTTTCCGTCACGGTATCGTTGTGCCAGAAGCCGCCCAGATCGCTTGAAAGATACGGTGTTGCGCCGTTAACGCCGCTTTGCACCATATTTTCTATCTCCTGCTTCAGCTGAAGCGCGTGTCCGTAGATATCGCCCGACCACTGAACGCCGTATCTATGCCCAATAACGGAAGGCTCGCCCGTTATATGGCCGTGCTTTATCCAATCGACGTTGGAAAGCATCAACACGCGGTCGGCATAGCCTTCTGCGGTGTCAAGATGATACTTTTCCATCGTATCGTAATAAAGCACCTGTCCGATGGTGGAAAACAGCACGTCGCGGTAGGGGGATTTGATGCTGTACGTCCAGTTGCGGTCGTACCACCAGCCGTCAAGACCCTTTTTAAGCAGGGAGATTATTCCCTCGCTTTGCCACTTCAGCTCCACGGGGTTTGTTATCAGCTTGTCGGTTTGATGCGTGTGGTCGTTGAAGAGGATCAAAACGCCCGCCTCCTCGGCATCACGCAGGAAGCCCTCCATATCGGGGTAAAGCTCGCCGTTCGTATCGTATCCCGTTCCGCTTCCGCCGTTACCGCCCACGCTTGTGTTCTTCCACTCGGTGTCGATAACCATCATATCGAGCGGAATTTCCTTTTCGCGATACTTTTCTATCAGCGCAAGTTTATCCGCGGCGCTGTAATTCGTCCACTTGGAGTACCACGAGCCAAGTGTCTTTATATTGGAAAGCATGGTACTGCCCGTAAGCTCGGTGAACTCGTCCCTCAGCTTTATTGCATCGCCAAGCGGAATAAGCACGTAGACGTCCGTATGCTCGCTTCTTTCCCAGCCGCTTGCCTCATCCTCACTGCCGTTATAGGTAAGACCTCCCTCTGCGGGGATGATGCCGTTATCTATAAGCACGAAGGCGTCGGGCGTTTCCGCAGGGGACGGAAGTGAAGCGTAAAAGCCGTGCTTTGCCGTCTCAAAATAATCGTATATCCTGTTTCCCTTGCTATCGTACACGCGCACGTCGGCAGCCGTTGCATTCTTCTTCGGAATATTTACGGTAAAGCGCGGCGTGGAAAGGATAACGGTATCCTCATCCTCAACGCACGCAACGCGCTCACCCTCAAAGCGTCCTCGGTCTTCCACTATCAGCGTATTTTTATCGGTAAAGCTACCGTCCGCGCTTTCCTCTATGCGCACAATGCCGTCGGAAAGCACCTGCACG
>JAFOAB010000324.1 GCA_017382555.1 Clostridia bacterium | reverse complement strand
GTCTGTATTTTTGTGCAGAATAAATAAAAAAGGACGGAGATGTGACAATCTCCGTCCTTTTTCTCTGTGGAAATATTGAATTTTGTGTTGAAAACCGCCATTTTTGCGAAAAAGTGGTGAAAAAGGGTGAGCCGATGTTGCATCGTTTCCCACCAACCTCCACTGTTGAGGCTATTCAGCCTTACTTGGTTTTCTCCGCATAAAAAGCGTGAGACAACTCCGCCACCTTATCTCCAAGCACGGGGAACACGTCCCCACCGCTTGAAAGCAGATCGCGCACAGCCGTGGAGCTGACAGCACAAATGCTTTCGGGCGATTTTAAAAGCACGGTAACCGCCCCCTGATAACGCGCATGATTCTTTTCCGCCATATCAAGCTCATACGCCTCATCCACGGAATTGCGAACGCCCTTCAAGATAACGTCAACTCCGTTATCACGGCAATAATCCGCAAGCATTCCGCGCGAAAAGCCGACCGTGACGTTCGGCAGATCAGCGAACTGAGCCTTCATAAGCTCAAGTCGCTCGTCCTCGGTAAACGTATACTGCTTATTTTCATTTATAAAGCCGACGACAAGAACCCTTGCATAATGGCTTGATGCGTATTCGGCTATATATCGGTGTCCCAGCGTCGGCGGGTCGAAGCTACCGGGCACGAGACAAGTTCTTCCGTTGTCTGCCATAGGGCATCAGCCCTTCTTTTCGAGGAGGAACATCTTGATCTTTCCGTAGGAGCCGTTCTTGCGAATGCTGAAATGCTCGAAGATATCCTCTCTGTTTTCAAACGGATCCTCTTTATCGGTTTCGCAGAAAACAAGGCCGCCCTCAGCAAGGATATCGGATGCGATGATACGCTCAAGCGTCGGAACGATAAGACCGCTTGCATAAGGCGGATCGACAAGAATGATATTATACTTATCACCGCCCGCGCACTTACGCACGTAATTGCAGGAATCGGATATAATGGTGCGGCACTTATCCGCAAGTCTTGTCTTTTCCGCATTCTTCTTTACGATCGCAATAGCCTCAGGATTCTGGTCAACGAACATACAGAACGCCGCACCTCTGCTGAGCGCCTCAAGACCAAGCTGACCGGAGCCCGCATAAAGATCCAGAACTCTTCTTCCCTCAATCTCAAACTGTATCATGGAAAAGAGTGCTTCCTTTGCTCTTTCGGAGGTGGGTCTTGTGGATTCACCTTCAAGTGAAATAAGCTTTGCGCCTCTTGCGCTTCCTGTAATAATTCTCATATTCTCTCCTTATTCCTCATCCTCGGGATGAAAGTAAAGTCTTACGGCTGATGCCGCGGTAATTCCTATATTCGATGCAATAAGCTCCTCAAGCGACGCTTTTTTTACACCCTGAAGGCCGCCGAAGTATTCAAGCAGTCTTTTTGCCTTTGTTTTGCCGATTCCGTTTATATCCTCAAGCGAAGATCTCCTCAAGCTTTTTCTTTTTCCGCCTCCCGATTTCGATATGGCAAATCGGTGGACCTCCTCCTGTATCCTGTATATCAAGCGATACACAGCCGTTTCTCGGGCGATTCCTATTTCAAGTTCTCCATCGGTGAGCGCTCTCGTCTTATGATGCTCGTCCTTGACCATACCGATCATGGGAACGAACACATCGGCCTCGGCCGCGGCGGCGCGTGCGGCATTAACGTGCGCGACTCCGCCGTCAATGAGTATCAGATCGGGCAGATCGGGCATTGCGCCGTCACCCGCTTCCCTGTTATGCGAAAGCCTACGGTATATAACGCTTTTCATACACGCATAATCGTCCTGACCGTCATCGCACTTAAACACTCGGTAATCCGAGCGAGAAAATTTACCGTTCACGGCACAAATCATCGCGCCGTATATCTGCTCGTTTCCGTAATTGGAAATATCGTACGCCTCGATCCTGTCAGGTACGACCTCAAGTCCCAAAAGCACGGCAAGACGCACAAGAGCAGCATTATCCGCCTCGGCAGTACGCACGGTTTCACGGAGCTTATCCTCTGCATTTTTCTGTGCCATTACACACAGATCGTGCTTCGCGCCCCTCTTCGGAACGCTTATCTTGACTCTACGTCCGCTGATACCCGACAAAAGCTCAGCGCACGCGGCAACGTCATCCTCGCTTTCCTCGGTGTGCATTAGAATATGAGACGGGCAACCGCGCATAGTATAATAATCAAGGACAAATGAGGTAAGCTCTCCGCACTCGAAGATCTCCTCTCCGCTGAAAACAAAATCCTCCTTGGAGGCAATAGCACCTCCACGAACGGAAAGCACGGTAACGACCGATGCGTATTCCCCACCCGCCGCCGCAACGATATCAAACTCGTCATCGGGTGAGCCGACAACCTTTTGCTTTTGCTTCAGCGCATCAAGAGAATTTATCGCATCTCTATATCTTGCCGCCGCCTCGTATCTTTCCTCCTCTGCCGCCTCTGTCATTTTCTCGACAAGCGAGCGGCGAACCTGTGCGGTATTGCCGGAAAGAAATGATATTGCCTCATCTATAACGGTTCTGTAAACCTGTGGCGGAACATCACCCGCACACGGTGCGATGCATCTGTTCATATCGCGATATATGCACGGTCTTTGTGTGCCGATATCACGCGGGAAAACACGCTTGCACTCGGGAATACCTATGACCTTATACAAGGTGTTCAACAGATTACGTGCCGCACCTTGATCGGGAAAAGGCCCAAAGTATCTTGCGCCGTCCGCATCTCTTTGCCTCGTATACTCAACCCGAGGATACTCGTCATTAACTGTTATTTTGATATAAGGGTAAGATTTGGAATCCTTAAGCCGAATATTAAAGCGGGGCTTGTGCTTTTTGATAAGCTCGTTTTCAAGGGTCAGAGCCTCCGCCTCGTTTGCCACCAATATGGTATCAAAGGAGGCAACGCTTGCGACCATACGCTCGGTTTTGCGATTTTTCTCGCCGTTGCGGAAGTATTGCGATACCCTTGCACACAGCTTACGCGATTTTCCTACGTATATGATGGTTCCTTCGGAATTTCGCATAATGTAAACACCGGGAGCGGCAGGTAGAGACAGCGCCTTTTCCAGAAGAGCGGCGCGAGCATTATTCCTTTCCATACCATCACCCCCAAGCGCTACTATGAAAATGAGCGACCATCGAGCATCTCGAAAGAGACGCACAATGCCCGCCCATATGCATACTGATTAAATTATTCGTTGAAACCGGTCTCTATAAGCGCGGCAAGTCCGTCAAGAGCAGCGGACTCATCCTCACCGTCGGCGATGAGAGTGATCTCCATTCCCTTTTCGATTCCAAGCGAAAGAACACCGAGCAGACTCTTTGCGTTTACACGGCGCTCGTCCTTGTCCACCCAAATAGAGCTTTTATATGAATTTGCCTTCTGAATGAAGAAGGTGGCAGGTCTTGCGTGAAGACCGTAATTATTATTAACTGTCACACTGCGCGAAATCATATTTTGCTCCTATCAGATAATTTTGGATAAATTCTGTAAAGATAGATTGATTATAGCAAATACACTTGATAAAATCAATAGTTTTTTTGCATTTTATTTTATTTATCGAATTTTAATCATTGAAGCGGTTGATTTTCAACACTTTCAACTATTTCAATATCGGTTATCAGTATGCTTACCTTAATATCCTTGGTATTTATAAGCACGGTCTGACCGGGAGCAATGTAGGTGGTGCCACCGTAAAAGAACCCGTTCTCGGTCATAATGCCCTCTGCCATAATAGCACCGACAACGTCGATTCTATCGGATGCGGACTGCTTGATAACGCCGACACCCGTCTTGGTATACTGATAATAAACGGCGGGAACGTAGCCGAATTTTTCCTCCTCCGCAAAATATCCGATAAGGTTGTTGCCTGCATCGGCATTGAATACGGCATTACCCTCGGCAAAATATCCGCCGGTAAAGCTTGTCTCCTTAATATTGGAGATCGAGAAGGAAATGCATGCGGTTACGGTGTTGGTTTTATTCTCCCATTTTTCGGCAAGGCCGTATCTGAACCAGATACCAACACCCGCAAGAAGAAGTGCAACGATTATAAGCCAGTCAAGAATATTGAGCGCAAGCTTTCTTGCTTTTCTCTTATCACCTGTCATTTGGATGCACCTCCCTCGGTAACGTTAATGGAAATTACGTGACCCGCTCCCGCAAAATCGGGGGTACGGATATATATAAGACCGCCAACACAGATCTTATATCCGTTTACGTAGTATCCGTCCTCCTCTACCGTTGCTTCGGCGGTAATGGGCAGAATAACGGTCACATATCCGGGCTTTTCAACCTCAACCATCTCGCCCTCGGTTATTCCGTCAACGGGGTTACCGTTTTCGTCATACAGCTCGTCAAGATACACCTCGTAGGTGTACGGCTCGGTCTTAAAGCTGTCGCCTATCTCGCCTATATGGTAATGACGCGATGCCTCCGTCACCTTAGCGCCGGGCTGAATGTGGGACGCAATATCGTTGCGGATATCAACGATCCACAGCTCATATTCAATCGTGACCGTCTCATTCGAGCCAAAGATGCCGGAGCCGCCGAAGATCCATACTGCCAATCCGACACAAGCCACAACAAGGACGATAACTATAACATCCGCAATGTTAAGCCCCTTGCGAGAGCTTTTCTTTTTTGTTTTATCTTTTTTCATCATTCCACCGCTTTCTCCGCGTTATCGGAAGTTATTTCATTAGTATCCGCAGAATCCGACGCTATTGTCGGAACAAAGTCCAAATCCGCTCCCGTTGGTGATACGGAGCTTGGGAACTCATCCCTTGCTCTTGCATAATCGCCGCAGCGACGGGCCGCAACACCTATGCCCATCAATGCAAAAAAGACGAAATAAACACGGTAATTATACCAAACGTAATCGGTCATACCCTGCACAAGGCTGGCAAAGACGCCGCACGCACAAGCGAGCTGAAGACCACGAAGATATGCGTCCTTTTCCTTTCTTATTCCGCTTACGGTGCTTTGGATATATATGATCATAGCGGTTAAAAACGCTATAAGGCCAATCACACCGATCTCAATTATAAGCTGGAAGAAGAGATTGTGTGAATGAGGCGATGCCTCGATGCCCGAATAAGAGTACGAAACGTAAACCGCTGAGAAGTTTTTGTTTCCAACACCGATACCGGTGAAGAAGAAATCGCGAATCATATCCAAGGCAGATTTATAAATGTAAAATCTGTAGGAGGTGGACGAATCCGTCATGTCACCGATGCTGGTCATACGCGTTACTATGCTTTCCGGCAGCACGATAGGCAAAAACGGAATCAGCACAAGGCAAAGCAGCATAAACGGTATCGTCTTTTTCGTGTAAAGCAAAGCGAAAATGAGGAATGCCGCAATAGCACCGAGCCACGCACCGCGTGCCCACGTAAATATAAGGCAAAGCGCGGTAGCAACGGAAACGCAAAGCCAAGCACCCTTTTCATTTCTTTTTTTAGCCGCAAGCGCAAGCGCAACAGCAACGGGCAAAAGCATCATTGCGTACTCACCAAGCATATTGGGATTTTCAAAAAACGAAACGGCACGTCCCGAGATGCTTGAGAAGTTTTCCGTATCAAGCCAAATGGTATCAACGTTTCCGGTTATATACTGATAGATGGCAAACAGCGACGAAAGCATACATCCCGCCATCAACGCAATAACACCGCGGTTAAGCCAGGTGCGGGAGGAGAACATATTTGCACACAGGAAATATCCCGAGGAGAGGCAAATATACAGAGGAAGAGCCACGTCAATTCCGCCGAAGCCACCGAGCGCACCACCCGCAAACAGCAAAATGAACAACAGAACGAAAAGATCGACCGCCTCAAGCTTAATATATCTCTTACCCCTTATCGCCTTCATAACGTAGCAGACGGTAATGAATATGAGAATAAACGCAAGGAACAGAGAGGGGTGACCGCTCAGGATAAGCAAAGGCACGGAAAACAGTGTGATCACCATTCCCGCCTCGGGTGATAAAACCACCGCGTAAGCACCTATCAACAGTATCGGCGCCGCCAAAACAATGACCGGAGGAAGAAAATAAGTCGAAACACCAAGCACGGTTCCTATAATAAATGCGATGTTACGCCTACCGCCCATCGTGTTCTTTTCCGCAAACATTTCGCGGCGAAGACCCAAAACGGAAAACAGCAGCGGCGATATCAGCTTGCTTTTAGAAAGCAGAGTAACCATTCTGCGCTTGCCCGACAGCATCATCGGGACAGAAATCGGTATGCAAACGAACGGAATGATAAAATATAAAAACGAAACGTCTGCTTCGCGGAGCGCAAGCGCCTTGATCAAGCCCGCAAGCAGCGTGTATATGCCAAAGGAAAGGAAAAACATACCTATAACCGATATATAAGTATTTCCTATCACGTCAAACGCGCGCGTCCCGACCTTTGTAAAAAAACTGTTTTCCACAACGGAAGCGATCTTGCGTTTGGCATTTGCGCCCTTACCGTCAAAGCCGAAAATTCTTTTTACGGCTTTCACAACAGAGCTTTGTGCACAAATCTCCTCTGTCGCATCATAAGACGAAAGGAAGCGCCCAAAAGCACTTTCCGCAAATTTATTGCATATCCAATCGGAAAAGCGAGTCAGTGCGCCGAAAATAACACTACTCGAGAACAGCTTGCCATTTTCGGTAAATTTATTTCTTTTCACACAGTCTCCTCCTTTCTTTTTCCAACGTATGTAGGTTATTTGTCACTCATAATATCGGGGCGGCGTTCTGCTGTTATTCTATCGGATTGCTCACGGCGCCATTTCGCAATCTCGCCGTGATTGCCCGAAAGCAGAACGTCCGGCACCTTCTCACCGCGAAAATCGTACGGGCGAGTGTACTGGGGGTATTCAAGACGTCCGTCGGAAAATGATTCGATTTCAAAGCATTCGTTATCCGATAGAACGCCGGGCAGAAGACGGGCAACGGCATCAACAACGATGCAAGCGGGTATCTCACCGCCGGTAACAACGAAATCCCCGATGGAGATCTCCTCGTCCACAATAAGATCTATGGCTCTTTGATCTATTCCCTCGTAATGACCGCAAAGCACGACAAGCCTATCGTACTCACCGAGTCTTTTTGCCACCTTCTGGTTAAAAACCGTACCCTTTGGGGACATATAAACGGTATATACCCTCTCCCCATCGGACTTATCGGCAGTTGCCGCCTCGTGGCAAGCAACAACGGGAGGAGCCGCCATAAGCATACCCATTCCGCCGCCGTAGGGCGTATCGTCAACGCGGTTATGCTTATTGTTTGCATAGTCCCTTATATTATGGCATTTAACATCAATAGCACCGCTTTTGCGCGCCCTGCCTATTATGCTTTCCGAAAGCACGGAATCACAAAGCGCCGGAAAAAGCGTAAGTATGTCAAATCTCATCGGAGAACATCCCTTCAATCGGTGTAATAAATATTCCCTTTTCGAGGTCGACCTCTTTTACAAACTCGTCAACTGCGGGCATAAGCACCTCGCCGCTTGCGGTCTTGATCTCATAAACGTCGGAGGCACCGCGGTTCATAACGTCGGTAAGAGTACCGTAAAGCTTTCCGCTTACGGCATCGTAGACCTTAAGACCGATAAGATCCGCAATGAAGTGAGAGCCCTCCTCAAGGGGTAGATCCTCGCGACGAGCATAAAGCATACGTCCCTTAAGCCTTTGCGCCTCCTCCACGGTGGTTATACCTTCAAGCGCAAGGAGGATAACCGCACCGTGCTCGTGAGCACTGAGCACCTTATGCGCGGTGTAACTGCCGTTTTCCTCGGTAAATACCTCTTTGAGAGAGCAGAACACGTCCACGCTGTCGCAGAGATGACCGATTCGCATCATTCCCTTCACACCGTGAGTATTCTGTATTTTTCCGCATTCAAGAAATTTCTTTAACATATTTTATCGTACCACACTTTCCAAAATATTGCAACCGTTTAGTTTACGGCAGTAAGCTTAGCGTAGCTGCCCATCAGGCGCTTATGTCCGGCGGTATCGAACTCCACGTCGTAAAGCACGTCTCCGCCCATTGGTGTAACGGCGGAAACAGTTCCCGCACCGAAGGTAAGATGCGAAACTCTATCGCCAACGTTGAACGCCTTGATTTTGGGTATCTGCTTTGCTCCGCCACCGTATGAGGGAGCCGAATATCCCGTACGAACGCCGTATGCGGGGCGAGCCGCTGCCTGATTACCGAATACGTAATGCTGTTCCCTTTTGGGCATCTTATCCTCCATTTGGATACAAGCGGAGGGTATTTCATCCACGAATCGGCTTCTGGGATTATGGCCCGTTCTACCGTAAAGCAGACGCTCGTTTGTATAGGTTATCGTGAGCTTTTTGCGCGCGCGGGTTATCGCAACGTATGCAAGTCTGCGCTCCTCATCAAGCTCTGCGGGCTCCATTATCGAGCGCATACCGGGGAAAAGGCCATCCTCCATACCGGGTAGATACACGTGCTCGAACTCCAGCCCCTTTGCGCTGTGGATGGTCATAAGAACTACGGCATCCGCCGTTTCATCGTATTTATCGATATCGGAAACGAGCGCAACCTCCTCAAGGAAACCGAACAGCGAGGGCTCCTCTGTGCGTTTTTCGTATTCAACTCCCGCGGAAACAAGCTCCTCGAGGTTTTCGATACGATCCTTTTCCGCCTCTCCCGCATCAACAAGCATCTGCTTATAGCCGGAGCGGACAACGGTTCTTTCAATAAGCTCGGACACGGATACGGTTTCCGCAAGCTCCGTCAGCTCATCAATCATATCGGTAAAAGCAACGAACTTAGAGGTGTAATTCTTAAGATAAACAAATTCACCCGAGCGCTTCATTGCATCGAAAAGCGAAATTCCGTTTTCCTCTGCAATCTGAGCCGCCGCCTCTATTGCGGCATCGCCTATCTTTCTCTTCGGCTCGTTTACTATTCTCTTGAGACGAAGATCATCCCCGTGATTACAGATAAGGCAGAGATAAGCTATGATATCTCTTATTTCCTTTCGGTCGTAGAAGCGTGTGCCACCGAGAACACGGAACGGCATACCGCTTTTCGCAAGCACGGACTCTATGCTGTTTGCCTGTGCGTTCACCCTGTAAAG
This sequence comes from Clostridia bacterium, assembly GCA_017382555.1. GTDB lineage: Bacteria > Bacillota > Clostridia > Oscillospirales > CAG-272 > RUG12395. Next base: position 2,019 of record JAFOAB010000324.1, on the reverse strand, counting down.
AATAGCATGGTCGGAGTATTTCGCTCCGTTGGAAACCGCCTTTTCAATGGCTGTGCAGATATAACGTGCCTCGGCATTCTGATCGTTTACCTTACAGCACTCGATCTTATCGCCCTTATCGCCGTCCGTCCAAAGGCTTTTGCCGTGGCGTGCGCTGTTATGGGAAATAACACCGTTTGCGGCATCAAGGATCATAGATGTGCTTCGGTAATTCTGCTCGAGCTTAATTACTCTCGCATCGGGAAACGCGCGGTCAAAGCCGAGAATGTTTTCAACGGTTGCACCGCGGAATGCGTATATACTCTGGTCATCATCTCCAACGACCATAAGATTGCGATAGCCTGCGGAAAGCAGGAAGCATAAGCGGAACTGCGCTACGTTCGTATCCTGATACTCGTCAACGCAAATGTATCTGAATCTCTTACGATATTTTTCAAGAACCTCGTTGTTTTCCTCAAGGAGGCGAACCGTGTTCATAATTATATCGTCAAAATCCATCGCATTGCTTTGAAGAAGTCTGCGCTGATATTCCTCGTACACCCTTGCTGTATCCTTCTCCTTCTCGCCCTTTGCCTCGGCGGCAAATGCCGCGGGGGTGAGAAGCCTGTCCTTCGCGCGGCTGATGATAGTCTGGCACACCTTGGGCTCGAGAACCTTTTCGTTTATCCTAAGCTCCTTGATTATTGTCGAGATAAGGCGCTTTGAATCATCGGTATCATAAACCGTAAAGGCGGGTGCATATCCTATTAAGCCCGCATCTCTGCGAAGCATACGAAGGCAAACGGAATGGAAGGTTCCCGCCGTTACCTCGTCTCTGCGCTCACCTACCTCCGGCTCCTCGGGATACAGAAGCGCCGCAAGACGGCTTTTCATTTCATTTGCGGCTTTGTTTGTAAAGGTTATCGCAAGCACCGACCAAACCGGCGCGGGAGCCTCGGCAAAATCGGGCAGGAACTGCTCTATCTCCTCCGCCGTAAGCTCATCAAGCGCGGCACGATAATCCTCTATCAGGGTTTCGTCCACGTCATCGGGTACTCGATTTGAAAAATATGCGTTTCCGTATTTTACGATAAAGGCAATGCGGCGAACAAGCACCGTGGTCTTTCCGCTTCCCGCACCGGCAAGCACAAGGAGCGGCCCCTCGGTCGTGAAAACAGCCTCGCGCTGCTTTCCGTTCAGACCGGCATAAACCTTATCAAACATTTTTCTTTTAAGGGACAGATATTCCCTTTTAAGTTCTTCTTTGATCATCACTGTTCCTTGATAAATATTATTCATATTATTTTATCACTAAACAGCTTAATGTGCAAGAGCAAAAATAACATTTTTAGGATTGACATACTCCGCACTTAATGCTATAATACCATAATGAATTTTTTGTTCACATTTTTATGATAAATCGGAGGATCCCATGGAAAAACTTAAGGTCGGCATAGTAGGTGCCACCGGTATGGTAGGTCAGCGTTTTCTCACGCTTCTCGACGACCATCCTTATTTTGAAGTAACCGCTCTCATCGCATCTCCCTCCAGCGCAGGAAAAACATACGAGGAGGCTCTTAACGGCAGATGGAAGATGACCACCCCCATCCCCGAAAAGGCGAAGAGCATGATCGTAATCGATTCCTCCAAGATCGACGAGATCAAGCCCCTTGTTGATATGGTATTCTGTGCAGTTAATATGCCCAAGGCTGATACCAAGGCACTTGAGATTGCATATGCACAGGCTGAAATTCCCGTTGTATCCAACAACTCCGCAAACAGAGGCGAGGCAGACGTTCCCATGGTAATTCCGGAGATAAACGATGCTCACCTTGAAATAATCGAAGCGCAGAAGAAGCGCCTCGGCACCAAGCGCGGCTTTATTGCCGTTAAGCCCAACTGCTCCATCCAGAGCTACGTTCCCGCGCTTACCCCCCTTCTCAAGTATAAGCCCACTCAGGTGCTTGCAACCACCTATCAGGCTATCTCCGGTGCAGGCAAGACCTTCAACGAGTGGCCCGAGATGATCGACAACATCAT
>JAFOAB010000323.1 GCA_017382555.1 Clostridia bacterium | reverse complement strand
TTGTTCCATGCGTAGTACGGAGTGCCCTCAACGAACAAGGATTTTGACGCGCCGGGAAGAGAAACTGCCTTGATGCCGTAAATCGCGCGGTAGGGGTTATAGGTTGGGTAATACGCAATCATACTGAGGTAACGCTGCAAACCCCAATCGCCCGCGGCAGGCACGTAGTCTCCCCACAGCTCTTTCGTTGCGCTTGAAATCGGGATCTGCGTGTAGTATCCGTCGTATACACCGGCACCACCCTCAAACGTCGCAATACCTCCAAGGTACTGCTTACCGCTTGTGAAGGTCGTTTCGGGGAGGAAATAGAGATAAAGGAAGCCGTTATCCTCACGGATCTCGCCGTCAGTGTTTACGTTCACCGGGACAGCGGGGCCACCGGTCATCAAGCACACCGGCTCATATCCGAGAGGTGCCTTGGACTGCTTATCAACGCAAATCAAGCCGCCTGCAAGAAGGGGTGTACCCGATATTTCGTATTTGGTCGCGTAAAGCGTCACGGCTCCGTTGCTTCCGCACGCCGCATAGGTTGCGGCACCGTATTGGATAGCGCCCTGAGCCGGGCCGTAAATAAGACGGATATCGCGAATCGCGCTTGCCTCGCTTGTCGAGGTCTTGTATCCGAGATAGGTGTATATCTTATCCTCAAACATAAAATCGCCGTCGGTCAGATCGGGAGAAAGGTTAATGTTGATGGGTGTATAGCCCGCATCCTGCAAAAGCTTGATGCAGTGCGCGTCGCTCTCGCCCGACTGAAGCTGTACCTCGGAGATATAAAGCGTCTTTCCGTTATCTACGGCAATTTCCATGTCACGCTGATAGAAGAGGTAAATTCCGCTCACCGTATCCTCCTCATCCCATTGGTTGAGGTTGTAAGCGACAACCTCTCCGAAGTGGGTTACGGGGGTAGATCCCTCGGGAGCTATTCCGTTCCCCTTTTGAACGAGGAGCGGCGCACCTGTTACGGAATCGCACTTAATGGGCTTTGAGTCTACGCCCAGCTTGTCACGCGAAATAAAGAGCTGTATCCACCTGGTAGCATCCTCGGAGCGCGCGTTCAGGTCTACAAGTCCGCCGTCGATATCGGTGACCGCCTCGTAAAATACGAACTCCGGCCGCCTCATAAATTCCGTAGCAACTCCGTCATCCGAGGCTTGCATAAACGTTGCCTCCTTGACGTCAAAAACGTATTGGAGCATGGGGTCGTTTTCCCAATCGACCTCCTCGCCCGCGCTGATTGCGACAAGATAGGTGATCAGCAAGGAAACGGCAACTATAACGGCAGCCACGATCAGTCCCTTAAGACCGCCGATCAGAGTACCGTACTTGATCGTTGCTGCCATAGCCGCGCTTTGTGTGGAGGTAGCGAAAGCGACCAGCGCGGTAACACCTACCGAGATCTTCGCCAAGCCCATGACAGCCATGCACGCTACGCCGATTCCCGTTACAATACGCGTGCCGGTGTCCCAAGCCGCCTCATCGGGATTATCACTTTCGAAGAACTCAAGATCACCCGTGGTTGCCATATGGCGCTGTGCCGTGTCTGTAAATCCGATGATAGCCTCATCCTCGAAGAGAGCCTGATTTACGCCTCTGTATAAGTACACGGAGGCAGCCTCCTCGGTAATATCCGCAAACATTTCATCGTAGGAGTCGAAGTCCTCCTCGGTTGCATTCGCGCCGATCGTCAACTCAAGGAAGCAGCCGTATGAAAGCGCGGCAAACTCACCGGCGGTAAGAACCGAAGCCAAAGGATAAAGAACGCTTTCGTCATCCTCCTTCGCAAGCGAAACAAAGAAGTCTCTCAGGGTTTTTCCGCCCTTGCCGTACTGATACTTTGCAAGCTCATCGGTAGCAAGCTTATAGAACTTGTAACGCCCCTCCTCCAGCTTCTGAAGGTCTGCCTCAGCGGCGGTAAGCTCCGATTCCTCGGTGTTCTGATCAGCCGCCTTGCCGTCTTTATTGTAGACGGGGTTGAAATTCTCATCAAGCAAGAACTGCTCGGGTGCCGCCCATACGTCCATCGAGTCGTGTGCAACGTAGATCGGCATATCTCCGATTATGAGAATACCGCATTT
>JAFOAB010000322.1 GCA_017382555.1 Clostridia bacterium | reverse complement strand
GGTGCCGGAACGCCGTCCCCTACCGATTTGTACCGTTTCTCAATCGTAATTCGCGGGGCGTCCGGAGGTCGCCCCCTACCGATTTGCATCGTTTCTCCACCGTAGGGGATGGGTCTCCCCTCCCTCGTTTCAACAAATCGAAAACCATCTGCATTGTCATCCTTGAACAAAGCGAAGGCGTACTTACGTACGTCAAGGTCGTGCCTGTCGCACTCTTTCGATTCATACGGAAGCTTGCTGTCGAAGAAAAAATTTCGTAGACGAGGCGCGTGATTAAAAGTAAAGCGATGGCGTATTTTCATACGCCGAGCTGCTTTTAATTGCGCAACGAAGTATACGGAGTTTTTTCAAAGACAGAATTTTCAAGGCAAACAAAAAAAGGTGGCTTCTGTCGGGTTAAACAGAAGCCACCTTTTCATAATTACATATTGTTGAGAGCCTTAGTGAACTGGCTCTTCTTGCGGGCTGCAAGGTTCTTGTGAACTGCACCGCGGCAAACAGCACGGTCGATGAGCTTAACTGCATCCTTGTATGCAACCTCAGCTGCTGCCTTGTCGCCGGACTCAACTGCAACTGCGTACTTCTTCATAGCAGTGCGAAGTCTGGACTTAAACATCTTGTTCTGGAGCGCCTTGGTCTCGTTAACCTTTACGCGCTTCTTTGCGGATTTAATGTTAGGCACCGAAAACACCTCCTCTTCACGAAATTATTATTGTTGGAATTCCGCCTGAGAGGGTGCGGATTTCCCCGAAATGTCATACCAGAGCAATATAATACCATACATTTGCCCAAATTGCAAGGGTTTTTGAAAATTTTATAAGATTTTTAGCCGTTTACGCTATCTGCAAAGCGCTTGAACGCTTCTCTGCCCTCGGTGGTGCACTTGTAAACGCCCGCATCGCAAAGCACGCGGCAGAATACCTTGCCGACCTCCTCGCGAAGTACGGCATCCGCCTCCTCGATGCTTGCAAACTTACCGTGCTCTGCGGCAATTTTTTCTGCCCACTCGGCATGCTTTTCGGTAAGCTCGTCAGCGCGGAGGTCGCCGCCCTGAACGAGAATCTCACAGCACTTAGCAAGCTCCTCCTTCAGACGCGCGGGAAGCACCGCGAGACCCATAACCTCGATAAGACCGATATTCTCCTTCTTTATGTGGTGAAGCTCGGCATGCGGATGGTAAACACCCATGGGATGCTCCTCGGTGGTTATGTTGTTGCGGAGGACGAGATCAAGCTCGTAATTTGCGCCTCTGCGACGTGCAATGGGGGTGATGGTGTTGTGCTTTTCGCCGTTCGTTTCCGCATAGACAAATGCGCTCTCGTCGGTATAACCGCGCCAAGCGTTGAGTATCTTTTCACCAAGCTCGGCAATGCGGGTCTTATCCGCATGGCGCAGACGGATAACGGAAAGCGGCCATTTTACGATTTCCGCCTCTACGTCCTCATAGCCCTTGAAGGTGAGCTTCATCTCCGCCTCGGCCTTTGCCATAGCAAACTCATAGCGTCCGCCCTGGAAGTGGTCATGCGTGAGAATGGAGCCGCCGACGATGGGCAGATCGGCGTTACTGCCGATAAAGTAGTGCGGGAAAACGGTAACGAAATCGAGCAGCTTATCAAAAGCGGCGCGATTTATCTTCATAGGCGTATGTGCGCCGTTGAAGGCAATGCAATGCTCGTTATAGTAAACATAGGGGGAGTACTGCAGATACCACTGCTCGCCCGCCATGGTAAGGGGGATGATACGGTGGTTCTGACGTGCGGGACGGGTAAGATGACCCGCAAAGCCCTCGTTCTCCTTGCAAAGGAGGCACTTGGGATACTCGGCAGCCTTCTGTGTGAGGGCTGCGGCAATCGCCTTGGGATCCTTTTCGGGCTTAGAGAGGTTGACGGTGATGTCAAGATCGCCAAACTCGGTGGGGGTTACCCAACGCAGATCGCGCTTTACGCGGTAGGTGCGTATGTAATCGGAGTTACGGCTGAGCTCGTAATAATAATCCGTTGCCGCCTCGGGAAACTTGGCGTACTCCTCGTTAAAGCGGCGCACGACCTCGGAGGGACGGGGCAGAAGCAGACCCATTATCTTGGTATCGAACAGGTCACGGTAGGTGACGGTGTTGTCCGCCATAATGCCGTTTTCCGCCGCGTAGTCGCATATAGAGGCAAGGATAGCCTCAAGCTCGCGCTCATCCTTTTCCTCCGCGGGAACGTATTCTGTAAGCTCCAGCGCCTCGATAATGCGGTTAGCCGCCCAAATGCGGTCGCATTCCTCGATAAGCTTCTTTTCAACCGCGTAATTAAGAAGCGCGGTGATGTCCTTCATTATCTGCATAGCTACCTCACTCAAAGCGGTAAACCGTATCGGTTACATACACCTTGCCCGCCTTAAGGAGGTTTTCGCCTCTCGTGGGAGCATCGGGCTCGAACTGAGTTTCAAGGCAAAGCGCCATTCTGCGGTTAAGCTCAACGCCGCCCTTGAACTGAATTCCGGGGTGCTCAAGGAAGTTTGCGCTGTAGAACTGAACGCCAAGCTGATCGGTGAGGGTGGTCATGGTAAGCTTGCCGTTGGAGAGAACCGCACAAACATTAAGCTCCTTGCCATCGTAGGTCTCCTTAACCGCACCGGTAAGGTTGAAGTTGTGGTCGTAACCAAAATCGGGGTCGGTAACAACGGTGCCGTGGAGGTCCTGACCGATTCTCTTGGGGGTGCGGAAGTCGAACATAGTGCCCGCAACAGGCTCTCTGCCTACGGGGATAAGCTCGTGATCCACTGCGGTGTAGGTATCGGCATTGATCTGGAGAACGTGATCGAGGATCTTGCTTCCGTCAGCGCCGTTAAGATTGAAGTATGCATGGTTGGTAAGATTTACAAAGGTATCCTTATCGCTTACAGCCTCGTAGTGAATGCCGATAGCGTCCTCATAGAGGGTATAGGTAACCTTAACGTCAAGATTACCGGGGTAGTTCTCCTCTCCGTCGGGGCTGAGGTAGGTGAGAACAAGCTCGTTCTCGCTCTTTACCTCTGCATTCCACAGCTTGCGGTTGAAGCCGTACTTACCACCGTGGAGGTGGTTGTTCTTGCCGGTGTTGACGTAGAGCTTATACTCCTTGCCGTCGATAAAGAAGTGCGCATCCTTGATACGGTTGCCGTAACGGCCGATAAGCGCACCCTGATTGGAGGTATCGGTAAGCATATCGTCTATGGTATCAAATCCCATAACAACGTCGGTACCGCCAACCTCAAGACGGCGAATGATACCGCCAAGGGTAAGGATCTCCGCTTCCATCTTACCGTTCTTCATGGTGTAGGAGTACACCGCACATCCATCGGGCATATAGCCAAAGAGCTTCTTTTCCATTTTATCCTCCGATAATATAAGTAAATGTTAATTTAAGCCATTTTTTCTCAATTACTATAATAACACAAGCATTTTTTGTTTTCAATAGTATGTAAGATTTTTATAATCAAAAAAGCAGTCTCAAACAAAGCTTGAGACTGCTTTTGACTTAGTTTATTGTTATAGTTACGATAAAACCGTCCACGTTGTTTCCGCTGATCTCATAGGGCACGTTGCCGGTGGGGAGATATACGCTAACGGTATCGGGAATCTGCTCCGTAACGCCCGCAGGGGTGATTACGTTGCCGTTCTCGTCCTTAACCTCGGGGATAACGACGGTCTCGGTCTCCGCCTCTACGTAGTAGATGGCGTAGGTAACGGTATCCGTTTCCACAACAAGATAATTATCGTAGGTATACGCCTTGATGAAATCGATATACTCCTCAAGGCAGAAGCCCTTTTCCTTGATGATGCCCGCGTGGGGAACACCGACGTATCTGAAGTGCCAGCTTTCAGCTGCAGTGCCGGTTATGGCCTCCTTGCCCGCCTGATAACGGTGGATGAAGCCGAAGCGCGCACAGTTATCGTAGATCCAGTTGTAAAGCACGGGGGTCTTTTCATCACCGAGCTTGTAGGAAACGCCGTCATCGGTATAAACCTTGCAGTCGAAGGCAAGACCGGTATGATGCTCGCTATGTCCGGGGAGAGCGCAGTAGCGACGTGCGGCGCTTTCGCTACCGTACTCGATTATCATCTCCTCAAGCGTAGCCTCCTGCTCCGCATAATCGCGGTAGAAGCTTGTGATCATATAGTCGTTAATGCCTATCTTGCTGATGGAATCGTTATTGGAAAGATCCGCACCGAGGTCTGCCGCCGTTTCCTTAAGGAAGGCATCAAACATCGGGTTTATCAGCTCCGCACCGCGCTTTGTGGTCTTGAGGGAGGAGTTCATAACCTTGTAATTATAAAGCGGCCAGTCCTTCCAGATGGGGTAAAGATCGGTAACGGAGGAGGAGATTGCGGTGTTTACGGAGAAGTCAAAGGGATGATCTCCGTTTACAAGGATAAGATCGCCCATATATATCTGCTTGCTTGCTACGGGCGTTGCAATAAAGGTAATACCCCTGCTGTCGGTCACGGGGTCCGTTGTGGGTGCCTCCGTGGTTACTATGGGGTCGGAGGTGGGCGCATCGGTATCCGGCGCATCCGTTGTTACTACGGGATCAACGGTAACGGCGGGCGGCTGAGTGTCGATGGGGTTTTTAAGCATATAAACGATGCCCGTTACGGCAACGACAAGCACAAGAGAAACAAGGATGATAAGCAGGATAAGGATTGCATTATTCTGCCTTCCCGATGAATTATTGTAATCTTTGTAATTCTGCATTAGAGCCTCCTAAAACAAATCAGCGGAGTACACGGCGGCGCCGTGTACTCCGCCTTCAATTATCTTGACTCTGAATTATTTGTCTGCGTCCTTGATGGAGAAGTTGAGTCTGTTCTTTTCGTCAAAGCCGAGGCACTTAACTCTAACCTTATCGCCAACGTTTACAACGTCCTCAACCTTTTCGGTACGGGTGGGAGCGAGCTTGGAGATGTGGACCATGCCCTCCTTACCGGGAGCGATCTCAACGAACGCGCCGATCGGGATGATTCTGGTTACGGTACCGTTGTAGGTAACGCCTGCTTCGGGAACGAATACGATGCCCTCAATGATCTCCTTTGCCTTGTAAGCCGCATCGCGGTTAACGGCGGAGATGAATACGGAGCCATCGTCCTC
>JAFOAB010000321.1 GCA_017382555.1 Clostridia bacterium | reverse complement strand
TCGCGTTGCTCAAGCATGACGGCAAGCGCAGGCGAAGCGAAGGATCCGGCGGCTTTATCGGTAAAGCACCCAATGATCTGCGATATTCTTTTGTAGCCCTATTATAAAACACCCCGAAGGATTTTTCAAGTCCCTCGGGGTATTATCTTTTATATTCCCATATCGTCCGCAATTGCGTTATGAAGGTCGGCACGGAATTTCATCGTGTGTGCGTAGCCGAGCTTTCTTTCCTCGGCAAGGCGTGTGGTGTTGGATAGGGTAACGGCGTACATCCCCTTCTCAAAATCCACAAAAACGGACGTTCCGCTGTGTCCGCAATGGCCTATACTGCCCTCGGAGAACAGTCTGCCCGTCTGCGGATAGCGGCTGTCTGCGAAAACGTAGCCAAGTCCGCGCGAGTCGGAGAGATGCGGCGTGTGATTTTTGCGTGCAAGCGCGAAGGTGGCGTCACTTATAAGCGGTGCGTGGCCTTTAAGCAGGGATAGGGCGAATTTTTCCATATCCTCAAGGCACGAAAAAACACCCGCATTGCCCGCAACACCGCCGAGGCGGCGTGCGCTCGGGTCACAGCACATATTCTCGCCTATCCACGGTGTGCGCGTGCAAAGGATGCTGTTTTCAACGTCGCGGCACAAAAAACGCGTACGATGCATCTCAAGCGGAAAGGCTATTCTCTCGCAAAACAGCAGTTCAAACGGCTTGCGGTATATTTTTTCTATAATAAACGCAAGCAGTATCATATTATTACAGCAATAAATGAACTTTTCGCCCGGCTTTGCGGCAAGCGGGCGGTTTAGCTGAAACTGTGCCGCCTCGTCCTTATCAAACGGGCCGAAGGTGGGCTTTACAAAGCAATGTGTCATACCGCTTTGGTGCGTCAGCATTTGAAAAACGGTAATATCGCGCTTGTCCTCGGGCGCGTAGGGAAAGAATTTGCCGATGGTATCGTCAAGGGATAAAAGCCCCTCGTCTATCGCCATCAGGCACAGCGGCGTTGTGGCAAGTATCTTTGTGACCGACATCATATCGCACAGCGTTTTTTCGTTTAGGACGTCGCCGCGCTTGCTGTGGTAAAAGCGGTAGTTCTCCCCATCAAGCGTGCCGACAGAAAGCATAACGTCGTCCGCGCCCTCGTTTTTCACGTGCTCTCGTATAAATGCCTCGGTATTCTTAAATGCGGATGGAAACTGAATTGCCATAGCGCACCTCACAAGCTTTGTTTGAGTTTATTATTGCACTTTTATTTTGCAAACACAAGGTAAAAATCGAAAAGGGATGTGTAAAAAGCGGTCAAAAGTGCAAAAATCCCTCTGCGCACAGCCAAAGCCGGAGGAAATATAATTCCCACCGCGCTCATATAATGTAAAAAACATTGTTGGAGAGGGATATGCAGACAGGGGAATTTTACGTAAGCGATACGCCGTCGGATTTATTGGGTGTAAGGGTGGCGCGGGCGGAAAAGCGAAAAGACGGAGAGGGGGCATCCGCGCGTCCCTTACCGCGTGTTGACGGATTTCTTGCGGCACTTATATGCGTTGCGATGCTTGGGGTGTCGTTTTTATGCGCTTCGCCGCTTTTCGGCACGCATTCTGCGCTTAACGGTGCGGTAGGTGTACTCAGCAGGCTGATAGCGGACAGCGAGGTGCTTCCCGTAACGGCGGATGCGGAGGAGGTGGTTAACGAGGTGAGGAAAAGCTCGGTAAGCTACATTGCATATAAAAGTGCGGAGGAATATATTGCCTCTCCTCCCGTAAGCGAGGCGGTCTTTGGCGGAATAATGCCCGCAAGCGGAGAGATCATATCGGATTTTTCGTATAGGGACGATCCGCTGTACGGCAGAGGTAGCAGCAGTAAATGGGATTTCCACAACGGCATCGACATTCCGCTTAACGTTGGCAGTGAGGTGCGTGCGTTTGCGGACGGTACGGTAAGGGAGTCGGGCGAAAGCCCAAGCTACGGCATCTATCTTGTCATAAGCCACGCAGACGGCTTTGAAAGCGTGTATGCGCATCTGAGCGGTGTCAACCGCGGTGTGGGAGCGGAGGTAAGGCAGGGGGAGG
>JAFOAB010000320.1 GCA_017382555.1 Clostridia bacterium | reverse complement strand
GTAGGGGAGGGGTCTCCCCTCCCGCGAAACGCCTCTTGCCCCGTGTCATCCTCGAGGGAGCACGTGTTGTGCCTTTGCAGATCCTTCGCTACGCTCAAGGATGACGGCAAAGGCACGGGAACACCCTATGCGACCGAAGGATCTCGGGGCGATTGAAGGGAAACGGTGGGAGGGGCTTGCTCCTCCCGTGAACTCCCTCAGTCGCCTGCGGCGACAGCGTCTCCCTGCGGGTATTACAAAAATAGAAATGACCCTTGACTGCTTACTCAACTCACAGCCAAGGGTCATTTCTGTTCACTCTTGATATCTAACATCATTTGGTTATCCTCACTTTCTTAAATTCCTTTTGCCTTGCCCACGCCCACACACACGATTACTTCCAACTTCTCTAATGAGAACACCTTTGTGTCAACTCCTGCGCTTGCTTGCAAAAGGTGAACGATTAATGGCTTTCCTCTCACTTCTTACTCGCTATCCAAGCTTACCTTGTTTACTACCTCTTGTGGGTATCTATATTAAAGCTTTACGCAGCCTTTGCGTTTCACGGTTTTCTATCGCGGCTCGGATATCCACTTTTACTCGCTTGGGAAAGCCGATGGCTTACTTGTACATTGGAGTGTCCTCCCTGAAATTTTGTCTGCTTGAACTTACTTGTTCATTGGACTGTCCTCCTTGCTTTTTACGTCTTTAGTATAGCACGCAAAAATGGGTTTTGCAATTGGTAATTTGTTAAAAGATAACAAATAGATTTTGTGCAAAAGATAGAAATGGTGTAAAATGCACAAGAAAGTCTTTACAAACGCAAAAATATGTGGTAAAATGAATTTGTTGTTGTGGTGAAAAAGGCGGAAGTGACCCCGCGCCCTACGCAAAATCCTTGATTCGGCTGTAGGGCGGGGGCTTGCTCCCGCCGTTTTTATATGATAGAATTATTTATCCGCAAGCAGCAGCTCGCGAAGCTCCGCAACGGTCTTGACCGTATACGTTGCGCCTGCACCCTCCAGCTCCTCGCGGCTTCCGTAGCCGTAAAGAACGCCCGCGCACGGTGCGCCGTGCTCTTTTGCGCCGAGCACGTCATGCTCTCTGTCGCCGATCATCAGGGTGTCGACGGCAGGATCAAAGCCCTCAAGCTCCGCAAGATAGGCGATAACGTCAGCCTTTCTCGTGCGCGCCTCGGTCATCGTGCTTCCCGCAATGCGGTCAAAATACCTTGCAAATCCGAAATGCTCGGCAATTCTGATGGCGTACGGCTCGGGCTTCGAGGTTGCCATATATATCCTTCTGCCTTGTGCCTTCATTTCCGAAAGCAGCTCGGGAATGCCATCGTATACCTTATTTTCGAATATTCCGCGATCACCGAAGTACTCGCGGTAAAGGGCGAGCGCGTGCAGTCCGCCCTCCTCGGTAAGGTCATAATGCTCGCAAAGCGATTTTGCAAGCGGGGGACCGATATGTCTGCAAAGCACCTCAAAGCTCGGTACGGGTATATCCATCTTGCGCAGTGCGTAGGCAATGGAATTGGTTATTCCCTCGGCGGGATCGGTAAGCGTACCGTCCAGATCGAACATAAGATTCTTGAATTTCATATATAACACCTCGCATTCCGTTACATTGTACCAAATGCGATCAAAAAAATCAATACCTGCAAGAATGGGGAAAATAAGATGGAATACGCAAGCATCATTGCACATTTTGATATAAAAGAGAATATCACGGAATGCCGCCCGTACGGGGCAGGTCATATCAACTCCACCTTTCTGCTTACGGCGGATAATGGGAAAAAATATATTCTGCAGGCGATAAACACGGATGTGTTTCGCGACCCCGAGGGTGTGATGCAAAATCTCTCCATTGTGAGTGCGCATATCGGGGGAACGGAGACAGATGAGCGCCGTTATCTGCGTGCCATCCCCACTCTTGACGGCGGGTATCTCTGCCGTGCGGAGGGAAAAGCGTGGCGCGTGCTGAATTTTATAGAGGATTCCGTATGCCTTGAGGCGGCGGATAGCGAGGCGGACGTATACGAATGCGGCTACGGCTTTGGCGATTTTCAGCGCAAGCTTGCAAGCCTTGATGCAAGCGTCCTTTGCGAGACGATACCGAGCTTCCACGACACGCCGAAGCGCTATGCGGATCTGCTTAAGGCGGCAGAGGCGGACGTGTGCGGTCGACTTGCGGACGTTTCTGCGGAAATGGAGTTTATTAAAAAGCGCGAGGCGCTTATTTGCGTGCTTCAAAACGCGTATGCCGAGGGAAAGCTCCCCCTGCGCGTAACGCATAACGATACGAAGATAAATAACATTTTGCTCGATAAGGGCACGCGCAAGGCGCTGTGCGTGATAGATCTTGATACGGTTATGCCCGGCTTTTCCGTTACCGATTTCGGGGACGGAATACGCACCTGCGCCGCCACCGCCGCGGAGGACGAGCGTGACCTTTCGCGTGTGCATTTCGATATTGCGCTGTACCGCGCCTTTGCACGCGGCTTTATGGACGGATGCGGTGATATTTTGACGGATACGGAGCGCGCATTGCTTGCCGAGGGCGCGATGCTTATGACGCTTGAATGCGGAATGCGCTTTCTTTGCGACTATCTTTCGGGCGATACGTACTTTCGCACCGCATATGCGGAGCATAATCTTGTCCGTTGCCGCACACAGCTGAAGATGGTTGCGGAAATGGAGGAAAGCCTTGCGCAAATGAGGGCGCTTTAAGTCATGTAAAACAAAGGCAACTTTTTATTAAAAGTTGCTTTTTTGTTATTAATATGATAAAATGTATAAAAATTTCCGAGGTACGGTATGACACTGCTGGATAGATTCCTTTTGATATACTTCGGTGTTATGGGGCTGATATCTTTTTTTGCGACGGTGTATGATAAAATAGCCGCAAAGATATTCCCGCGCCACCGAATACGCGAGCGCTCGCTTCTTTTGCTTTCTGCATTCGGCGGTGCGCCCGTTATGC
>JAFOAB010000024.1 GCA_017382555.1 Clostridia bacterium | reverse complement strand
CATCGCAAATCCCGCGCTGACGGTGCTCGATATCGAGCGCTTTGCAGCAGCTGCCCACGCGCATGGAGTCCCGCTGATTGTGGATAACACCTTTGCCACGCCCATCAACTGCCGCCCGTTCGAGTGGGGCGCGGACATTGTCACGCACTCGACCACGAAGTATCTGGACGGCCACGGCGTCGCGGTGGGCGGCGCGATCGTGGACAGCGGGCGCTTCGACTGGCTGGCGCACGCCGAGAAGTTTCCCGGTCTCTGCACCCCGGACGAGAGCTATCACGGCATCGTTTACGCAGAGAAGTTCGGCAGGGAGGGCGCGTTCATCACGAAATGCACCTCGCAGCTCATGCGCGACCTCGGCTCCATCCAGTCCCCGCAGAACGCGTTCATCCTTAATTTGGGACTTGAAAGCCTGCACGTAAGAATGAAGCGCCATTGCGAGAACGCACAGGCAGTTGCCGAGTTCCTTGAGGCACACGATAAGATCGCAAGCGTTAACTACTGCGGACTTGAAAGCAACAAGTATAACGCACTTGCAAAGAAGTACCTCCCCAACGGCTCCTGCGGCGTTGTTACCTTTGAGATCAAGGGCACCCGTGCAGATGCAGAGAAGTTTATGAAGAAGCTCCGCATCGGTATTATCGCAACCCACGTTGCGGACGCACATACCTGCGTGCTTCACCCAGCAAGCGCAACTCACCGCCAAATGAGCGACAGTGAGCTTGCAAGCTGCGGTATATCCCCCAACACAATACGCTTCTCCTGCGGTCTTGAAAACGCAGACGATATTATAGCAGACCTGAAGCAAGCATTGGAGGATTGAGATGCCGATCAAGATACCGGACGCACTGCCCGCGGTTAAGGTGCTTAGTAACGAAAACATCTTCGTTATGACCGAAAAACGCGCGATAACGCAGGACATACGCCCGCTTAAGCTCCTTCTTCTCAATCTTATGCCGCTGAAGATAGATACGGAAACACAGCTTTCCCGACTTCTCGGCAACACTCCTCTCCAAATAGAGCTTGAGTTTATATGCACTAAAACACACAACTCAAAAAACACTCCTCAAAGCCATCTGCAGACCTTTTACAAGCATTTTGACGACGTAAAGGACCGAAAGTTCGACGGAATGATCATCACAGGTGCTCCCGTTGAGAAGCTTGAATTTGAGGATGTTGACCATTGGAACGAGCTTTGCGAGATAATGGAATGGTCCAAGACCAACGTCCACAGCACCTTCCACATCTGCTGGGGTGCGCAGGCAGGTCTTTACTACCATTTCGGAATTAAAAAGCATCCGCTTCCCGAAAAGCTTTCCGGCGTTTACCGCCACCACATCGTAAGAAAGACCTCCATGCTGTTCCGCGGTGCGGATGACGAGTTCTTCGTTCCCCATTCCCGCTACACAGAGGTTAAATACGAGGACTGTGCGGCTGTACCGGAGCTGAGGATACTCTCCGTCTCCGATAAGGCAGGTGTTTACGCACTTGCAACCGATAACGGCCGTCAGGTGTTTATTACCGGACATCCCGAATACGATGCGGAAACGCTTAATAAAGAGTACACACGCGACGTTAATGCGGGCATAAACCCCAACGTACCGGAAAACTACTTCCAAGACGATGACCCCGCAAATCCCCCGCTCTGCCGCTGGAGAAGCCACGCAAATCTCCTTTACTCCAACTGGCTTAATTACTACGTATATCAAACAACACCTTACGACTTAAACGAACTGTAAGAAAGGAATTTGTTATGAATATTTCTATTACCAAAACCACTAACCCTATTGAGAAGCCCACAAAGGATCTTGGCTTCGGAAAGTATTTTACCGATCATATGTTCATTATGGACTATGAGGCAGGCGAGGGCTGGAAGGATGCACGTATAGTTCCCTTCGCACCCATCGCACTTCATCCCGCCGCAACCGTATTCC
The DNA here is from genome assembly GCA_017382555.1 of Clostridia bacterium. GTDB lineage: Bacteria > Bacillota > Clostridia > Oscillospirales > CAG-272 > RUG12395. The sequence goes on along the minus strand of JAFOAB010000024.1, from coordinate 1,625 downwards.
ATTACGGTGCTGAGGTATTCGAGGGTCTTAAGGCTTACCGCCGTGCTGACGGTGAGATCCAGTTCTTCCGTCCCATCGAGAACGCACGCCGCATCAATAGCTCCGCAGAGAGAATTCGCCTTCCCGAGATTCCCGAGGAGGACTTTATGCAGGCGCTTACAGAGCTCGTTAAGGTCGATGCCGATTGGGTTCCCTCCGGAAACGGCGAATCCCTTTACCTCCGTCCCTTCCTCTTCGGAACCGACGATGCACTTGGTCTGCACGCAATCAAGAAGGCACGCTTCATGATCATCTGCTCTCCCAGCGGAAGCTACTACAAGGAAGGCATCAACCCCGTTAAGATCATGATCGAGGACGAGGACGTACGTGCAGTACGCGGCGGTACCGGTTACGCGAAGTGCGGCGGTAACTACGCTGCATCCAACCGCGCCGGCGAGAAGGCCGCTGCAAAGGGCTTTACCCAGGTTCTGTGGCTTGACGGTGTTGACCGCAAGTACATCGAAGAGGTTGGCGCAATGAACGTTATGTTCAAGATTAACGGTGAGATCGTTACTCCCTCTCTTGAGGGCTCCATCCTTCCCGGTATTACCAGAAAGAGCTGCATCGAGCTTCTCCGCTCCAAGGGCTTTACCGTAACCGAGAGAAAGATCTCTATCGATGAGCTTTGCGAGGCTATGGAGAACGGTACTCTTGAGGAGGCTTGGGGATGCGGTACTGCGGCTGTTGTTTCCCCCATCGGTCAGCTTTACTACAACGGCAAAACCTACACCATCAACAACAACGAAATCGGCGCGGCAACCCAGCTTCTTTACGATACCCTCACCGGTATTCAGTGGGGCAGAATTGAGGACACCTTCGGATGGACGGTAAGACTGTAAAAAGAGTTACCGTATTTGCAGGCCATTACGGAAGCGGTAAAACGAACGTGGCTGTTAACTGTGCGCTTGAGCAAAGAAAGAGCTTTGAGCGTGTTGCGATAGCCGACCTTGATATCGTAAATCCGTACTTCCGCTCCAAGGATGCAACTGACGTGCTTGAGGAAAACGGCGTAAGGCTTATCTCATCGCCGTTTGCTAACTCAAACGTTGATACTCCCGCGCTTCCCGCAGAGGCATACGCGCTCGTACACGATAGGGACAGCCAAGCAGTGATCGACGTGGGAGGCGACGACCGAGGCGCACTTGCACTCGGAAGATATGCGGCGGACATCAAGGAGGAGAACGATTACGAGGCTTACCTTGTTATCAATATGTACCGCCCGCTTACCGCAAAAGCAAGCGATTGTGCGGAGATAATGCACGAGATAGAGGTAAGCTCCTCCGTACCCTTCACCGGAATAATCAACAACTCCAATCTCGGCTCCGCAACAACGGCGGAGGACGTGCTTGCAAGCGTTGAATACGCAAATGAGGTTTCCCGTCTCACGGGTCTGCCGATAGCTTACACCTGTGTTAAATCAGAGCTTTTTAGCTCTCTTAATAACAAAATAGAAAACTTAAAGCCGATAAGACTGTACGTACGTCAGTCTTTTGACAAAAAGGAGGAATGAAGATGCCTAAGGTATCATTCAACGAAAAGCTTTGCAAGGGCTGCGGACTTTGCGTTACCGTTTGCCCCAAGAAGAT
>JAFOAB010000319.1 GCA_017382555.1 Clostridia bacterium | reverse complement strand
GAAAAGCAAGCTGAGTGCGTTGGAAAAAGAAAATACCGTCTGAATATCACTTACAATAAGGATGATGAGCCGGAAATGGTAATCAGAATACTTTCGTTCGGCCCTCTTGTCAAGGTGCTTGGCCCGGATAAGTTTGTGAATTTAATTAAAGAAAAACTCAAAAAACAGCAAAACTGCGGACTCAAATGACGAGTTCGCAGCTTTTTTTCCGTGAAAAAGGGGAAATTTGATGGTAAAATATGCTTGCAAGGTTACTTCAAGCGGGTGTTTGAGTCAATCCTTCACAGCGGTGCACGAGGATGTTCCGAAGTGTATGCCAGAAGAACTCTTGCGATAGCGAGGCGCGTGACGCCTTAGCGCTAAGGCGAATTTTTGTCAAGTATTTTGACACGCCCCTTTTATCGTGGGTTCGAATCCCACCGAGCCGTGCAATGCGGCTTGCCAGCGGTTTGGAGATTTTGATGTTCGAAGTAGAACTACAAAGCTGAGTACGTGAGTGCTTTGAGAAATTCAGGCTGATGCCGTTCGGCAAAAGTGAAGAAATATTCTTCGCGAGTAGCAAATGCGATCCGGGCTTTGCCCACAGAAGGATACCGTGTATTCGAAATAAGTGCCAAGTGTTATGCTCCGCACTTTGCCCGTTGCACTTAAAGCTGTGGCCGCCCTTTCCCATGAACGGCGTTTGGCACGATTAAATTACCCTTAGGAGGTTTACATATTATGAAGAAAATCATTATTACTGAGAAGCAGAGAGGCTTGCTTTTCAAAAACGGAAAATTTATTAAAATGCTTGAAGCCGGCAAGTATTTGCTTGCGTTCGGAAAGAGCATCGAGGTGCTTCCTCTTGACCAGCCGATAGCTTCGAAAAGCTGTGCGCTTGAAACCTTGCTTGAAAATAAAGAGCTCGCTTCACGTGTGGCAATATGCGAGGTGGGAGATAACGAGCTTGCAATCCATTACGTTAACGGCAAGCTGTTCGGTGCACTTAAAACCGGCAAATATGCTTATTTTAATGATGTAGATAAGCATGAGTTCAAGCTCGTGGATATTTCCACACCCGAGGTGGATGAATCAATTTCTACCGCTACTCTCGCAAAGCTTCCTCCTCTTTATTATTATAAAATTGAGGTGGCAGAATATGAGAAAGCAAGACTTTACTTTGACCGTAAGTTCGTTAAGCTTCTTGACTCCGGAATACATTACTTCTGGAAGGGCACAACGAAGGTGGATTTCGATTTCGTTGATACACGCCTCACTCAAATGGATATCACCGGACAAGAAATTCTTACTGCAGATAAGGTGTCTATCCGTGTGAATTTTGTGGCAAATTACCGCATTACCGATTGCATCAAAATTGCTACGGAGATAGATAATTTTGAAGAGCAGATGCACGTTGCAGCACAGCTTGCGCTTAGAGAATACATAGGCAAATATAAGCTTGATGAGATTCTTGAAAACAAGGACGAAATGTCAAAGTTTGTGTTTGAAAAGCTAAAATCTCGCGAGAACGACTTTTTCGTTAATATCGTAGATGCCGGTGTCAAGGATATTATTCTTCCCGGTGAGATTCGCGATATAATGAATACCGTTCTTGTTGCAGAAAAACGTGCTCAGGCAAACGTAATTACAAGACGCGAGGAGGTTGCATCGACCAGATCCCTGCTTAATACCGCCAAGCTTATGGACGAAAACAAAACTCTTTATAAGTTAAAGGAGCTGGAGTACGTTGAGCGTATATGCGAGAACGTTGGCAGCATATCCTTGAATGGTAACAGCAATATTCTTGCGCAGCTCACACAGGTTCTGAACGGAAACAACGTCTAAATCCGATACGGTCGGGCACGTTGTATCTATATATCAAAAAATGCCCGACCGAATATTAAAGGAGAATGACATGATAGAGATAACCGGAAAATATAACACCGCTAAGTGCTTCGCCACCACCGTCGAGGAGGGTGCTCGCGAGCAGATAAAAGAGGTGTGTGATACCGAGGCTTTTGCGTCCTCGAAGATAAGAATAATGCCCGACGTTCACGCGGGCAAGGGTTGTACCATTGGTACGACTATGACGGTAACGGATAAGATAGTGCCTTCAATGGTCGGCGTGGATATCGGTTGCGGTATGTACACGGTTTCCCTTGGTAATATCGACATTGACTTTGAGAAGGTGGACGAGGCAGCTCACTACATACCCTGCGGTAGAAACGTATGGGAGGGAAGAAACGAGAGATTCGACCTTACCGTGCTTCGCTGCTATAGAAATCTTAAGGATACAAGACGTCTTGAGAGATCTCTTGGTACTCTTGGCGGAGGTAATCACTTCATCGAGATTGACGTCGATGGGAATGGTGGTAAGTATCTTGTAATCCACTCCGGTTCCCGTAATCTTGGCACACAGGTAGCGGAGTACTACCAGCAGCTTGCCGTAGACCTTAATCTTGGCAAGGAGGAGTATTTCAGACAGCGCGAGGAGATAATACGCACCTACAAGGAGCAGGGAAGAAGAACCGAGATACAGTCAACCATCAAGGCTCTCGAGAAGGAGTTTAATGCAAAAGAGCCTTCGCTCCCTCGCGACCTCTGCTACCTCTACGGATCGTTTATGGAGGACTACCTTCACGACGTAGATATCTGCCAGAAGTTCGCGGAGAGAAACCGTGCGAGAATGGCAGAGATTATAATCGAGAGATGCGGTTGGACCGCAATTGAGACATTCCAGACAATTCACAACT
>JAFOAB010000023.1 GCA_017382555.1 Clostridia bacterium | reverse complement strand
CCAAATCATCTTTATCCCCGGTGGTACGCCCTTTTCGCACATTTCCTCAAGACCTGCTACTACCTTGGGTCTATCCTCGCGGTAGGTAACGCCGAGCCAGCTATCCTCCGTAACAAGAACGCGCATATCGCACTCGCCGGAAGCCAAGGCTTCACTTGCAACGGTGGGCAGATAATATTCGTCCTTGAGAAGATTGGTGGCGGGGTTGCGCAGGAATGCGGCAAATCCGCGCTCTGCATATTCAAAAATCTTATCGGTAAAGCCGAAGAAGTTCATCGATGCAATGGAATCGCCCTTAAGAGCCACCCATTTGTCATCACCCTCAGTATATTCAGCATCGGCGCCAGCCTTGCGAATTTTCGTGCGCTCTGTAATGGAAGCAAGCATTCCGGCTTCATCTGCCACGCAAATGCCGCGGGAAACGGTGCCGTTTTCGGTCAGGGTGTTGGCAAGCTTATAGCCAACCATGCAGAAATGAGAGTTCTCGTTCTGATTATTGGCGGTTAAATACTCGGCAGCAAGACGGTATGCCTCGCTTCCGTAATAATCGTCCGCATTAATAACGGAGAAAGCGCCCTTTACGTAGGGACGGGCGCAAAGCAAAGCGTGCGCCGTGCCCAAGGGCTTGGTGCGCTCTGCGGGAACAAGAGCGGCCTCCTCCTCGGAAAGCTCCTGGAAGGCATACGCCACTTCAATATGTTTTTCCAAACGCTGTCCGATGGTGGAACGGAACAGGTCATAATTCTCTCTCTTAATGATAAACACAACCTTATCGTATCCTGCGCGAATCGCATCAAATACGGAAAAGTCGATGATGAATTCCCCGTTTTGTCCAACGGGATCAAGCTGCTTCAATCCGCCGTAGCGGGAGCCCATACCGGCTGCAAGTACAACCAACGTCATTTTTTTGTCCTTCCTTTTCTGGTCAAGGTAATATACCGCAGGGGCAGCCAATACTGCCCCGCACGGTTTTACGTGCCTACACCTCAAAATGAGGTAAAGCACCAAGTAAACGGAAATAAATACGAAAAAAGAGCAGAATTATCTACTCTTTTTTATGAACGTTTTAATCAACCGCTTCAACGCTTACGCACTTCTTACCCTTTGCGGCATAGCCAAACTTAACCTTGCCGTCGATAAGAGCGAACAGCGTGTCATCAGAGCCGATACCAACATTCTGTCCGGGACGAATCTTGGTTCCGCGCTGTCTTACGATGATATTGCCTGCCAGAACGTATGCTCCGTCAGCCTTCTTAACGCCAAGGCGCTTGGATTCGCTGTCACGGCCGTTCTTGGTAGAACCTACACCTTTTTTATGTGCAAAAAATTGCAAACTGAGTTTCAGCATTGTGTTAACCTCCGTATAAATTTGGGCGCTTACTCTTCTATCGGCTTCTCAACAACGTCAACAGTCAGGAAATCGTAATATTCCTCCGTCAAGTCGGTGAGCTGATAGAAGTAAGCCATGATAAGACCGGCAACGGCATATCGCTTTTTTTCGTCCTTATCGCGAAGCGCGGAGGGAGCAATCAAGCGAATATCGGTGGTTTCCTCATCAATAGTGTAGTCAACACGGCAGTCATATGCAATCTCAAGAGTATTGAGAATAAGCATTGTCATTGCCGAAATTGCTGCACAGAGGATATCGTCACCCTCTTCGCCGAAGCCTGTGTGTCCGGTTTCCCGAAATCCCCAGAATGCTCCGTCTTTTCTCAGAAACGTTATCTTAGTCACGATGTTATCTCCGTTAAACCGATTATTGCGGCGTCAGATTAAAACGCGATCTTTTCGATCTGAACCTT
>JAFOAB010000318.1 GCA_017382555.1 Clostridia bacterium | reverse complement strand
AGAGGACTGGAACCATCCGCGGTACTGATCCGCACCCTCGAGGTAGAGGTCTGCGGGATAGCTGTGAAGCTCTCTGTTAAGAACGGAGAAGTGTGTCGTACCGGAGTCGAACCAACCGTCAAGGGTGTCGGTCTCCTTGTAGAAGTGTACACCGCCGCAGTGAGGGCATACGAATCCGTCGGGAAGAAGCTCTGTTTCGGTCTTTTCAAACCAAGCGTTGCTTCCGCACTCAGCGAAGATATCGGCAACCTTTGCGATAGTCTCGGGTGTGCAGATGGGCTTCTTGCACTCGGAGCAATAGAATACGGGGATAGGAAGACCCCAATGACGCTGACGGGAGATACACCAATCTGCGCGCTCACGAACCATCTGAACGATGCGCTCGCCGCCCCATGCGGGAAGCCACTCAACGCCATCACAAGCCTTTACGGTTGCATCGCGGAAGTCGGCAACGGAGCAGAACCACTGGGGAGTTGCGCGGAAGATGATGGGGTTCTTGCAACGCCAGCAGTGAGGATAGGAGTGGGTGATCTTCTCGGAAGCAAAGAGTGCGCCGCTTTCCTGCATATCTGCAAGGATAGCGTCACCGGACTCGGCATAGTACATACCTGCGTACTTACCGCTATCCTCGGTCTGATATCCGCGGTCATCCACGGGAACGATAATATCAATGTTATAATTCTTGCAGGTACGATAGTCATCCGCACCGAAGCCGGGAGCAGTGTGTACGCATCCCGTACCGCTGTCCATGGTAACGTAATCTGCGTTACAAAGGATGCTGCGACGGTCAAGGAAGGGATGCTCTGCCTCCATAAGCTCAAGATCGGAGCCGCGGAGAACCTTAACGATCTCGTAGTTCTCTATTCCGCCGGCCTTCATGGTCTTGTTAAGGAGAGCCTCTGCAACGATATAGCTCTCGCCGTTATCAGCCTTTGCAACTACGTAGCTTTCTCTGGGATGAACTGCGATCGCAAGGTTACCGGGAAGGGTCCACGCGGTGGTGGTCCAGATGATGAAGTAGGTGTTTGCGGTATCTACGCCGTCAAGCATACCCTTATCGTCCGCAAGACGGAACTTAACGTAGATGGAAACGCACTCGTCATCGCTGTACTCGATCTCTGCCTCTGCAAGGGCGGTCTCGTCCTTGGGGCACCAGTATACGGGCTTAAGGCCCTTGTAGATGTAACCGTTCTCGTACATCTTACCGAATACGCGAACCTCCTCAGCCTCCATTTCGGGAGCCATGGTGAGATAGGGGTGATCCCAATCGCCCATAACGCCGAGACGCTTGAAATCCTCGCGCTGAAGATCTACGAAATTCTGCGCAAACTCATGGCATGCGCTACGGAATTCCGGAATGGACATTTTCTTTCTGTCCAGCTTGTTCTTCTTGATGATCGCACTCTCGATGGGCATACCGTGGTTATCCCAGCCGGGTACGTAGGGAGTGCAGTAGCCGGTCATCGCCTTATACTTAATGATGAAGTCCTTAAGTATCTTATTGAGCGCGTGACCCATGTGAATATAGCCGTTAGAAAAGGGAGGGCCGTCGTGAAGAATAAAGGTCTTGTTGTCGGCATTCTTTTCAAGAAGCTTTGCGTAAATACCGAGCTCCTCGTCCGCCTTGAGCATTTCGGGCTCTCTCTGCGGGAGATTCGCTCTCATCGAAAATTCGGTTTTGGGAAGATTAAGTGTGCTTGTGTAATCTGCTGCCATTTTATAGCTCCTGTGTGTCAGAAGAATTTTTTCTGTTTTTTGGTTACCGCTGCCTCTGCCTCGGCATTCGCGTTATTAAGTCTTTCCTTTACTGCGGAAAAGCTTTTGGTCGCGCTTGCGCTTCCGGCGGGCTCACGGGTTATTTTAAGCCCTGTGGTAAATGCAAATTCCTCGGGCTCTTTTTTATCCTTGTTTACCGCATTAGCGGGTACCTGCTCGATCCTCTGCGTAGGCTTTTCACCTACGGGGACGGAGAATTCCACGGTCGCCTCATTACCTCCGACCGGCCCTTCGGGTGCGGGCTTAGCCGCTGCTTTTTCGGGCTTCGGCTCGGGCGCCGCGGTCTTTACCGCAATAGGCTCCGCATCAATGGAGGAAAGCGAGGTGATATGTGCGGAATAAAGCTCGAACAGCGTGTTTTTAAACTGCTCGACCTTTTTGCACAGAGCGTTATACTCCTCGGTCTTTTGCGCAAGCTTTTCATCAATACGCAGAAGATCCGAAAGACTGCCCGCGCCGGTGCGCTGTGCGGCAGTTGCGTTTTTAGCATTTGCTATTATGGTTGCGGCTTCCTTTTCCGCATCCTTTACAAGGCTCTCCGCGCGCTTTGACGAGCTTGCGAGCGCCTCATATCTTGCGGAAAGCTGTGAAAGCCTGTCCGCAAGCTCCGCATTCTCGTTATACAACGTATCGTATTTTTCGAGAAGCAGCTCAATGTAATCCTCAACCTCGGATATATTATATCCGCGCAAGGCTATGGAAAACTCTTTGTTTCTGATTTCTTCGGGAAGATTCATAGTTTCCTCCTGACAATCATTTATATTTTTCCGCCAACAGGCGGTATCTGCCTTTTTTATTCTGCTCCGATACCGACAGCACACGGAACTTACCGTGTCCGCGTACGGAAATTATATCTCCGTCACAAACCATGCTATCGGGCTTTTCCACCGTACGTCCGCCGCATTGAACGGCACCCGACTGAACGGCAACCTTTGCCTTCTCCCTCGCCATACGGCAAAGCGAGCCGACAACGGCATCAAGCCTCGGTGCGGGAACAGTATCCGTAAGCGCCTCAAACTCCCGCTTGGGAAGAAGCGTCTCCAGCTCGTAAAAGGATATCTCCCGTGTCTTTACCGTATCTCTGCCGACACGCTCCAGCGCTTGAATAATGAGATCGCCCACAGAACGGTCACACACCATATAGGCGGTGCTTCCACCGTCCGTACGGATATCACCGCACGCATCACGCTCTATGCCGAGGTTGAGCACAGCACCGAGCCAATCACGGTTTGTCAGCTCCCTGTACCCGCTTCCCCGAAGCTCTATTGCGCATATCGGGTCACCGAAGTATATCTCCGGAACGGAATGCACGTCGCCAAGCTCGGATACGGGCATCATTCTGTCGGGAAGAAAAAAAGCCTTTTTACGCTCGGCATCCTCATATCCGCCCCACAGAAGAAGCCTATCTGCTTCACCCAATGAACGGGCAAGCGCGAGAAGCTCTGTCTGCTCGGCATAGGAAAGGAAAATGCCGCACGAGGGCACACCGTTTGCGGCGCGGCGCAAAAGCTCGCCTCCGCGCGCAAGGAGCAGCGCCTCCGTCTCTCTGTTATGCTCTCTCATCACAAAAACACCATATAGACGGTAGACAGGGTAAACATTGTAAGCATACCGGGAATATCTATCATCATATTGTCCGACCAGCCGAGCTTGTCAAAAATAATGCGCATCGGCAAAATGAACACCTCGGTCATGGCAACGGCGAAAAACATCAGCGGCATTTCTTCATCGGCACCAAGCAAATTCAGCACGCAACGCACCAAATAAAGCCAAATGATAGCCTGAAGAAATATATCGACCGACTGACAAAAGAATAATGCAAAATCGTTCACTTTTTACCTGCAAGGCTTTGACGGGCGAAAAAAATGCCGTCTGAATAAAAAGCCACGCTGCCCGCGGCAAAAAAAGCTCGGGCAGCTTGGCACGACAGAGCATCTTACAGCCCCATCAATATTCGATTAGAAATTAGCGTTTTCCTCTGCAGCCTCTTCCTCAAAAGCGGCACGAGCAGCATCGGTCATAGGATCGCCGGTAACGGTTACGTTGCCGGGGGTGATAACGTAAGTGTTGTTGGAAACCTTGCGGATATCGCCCTTGATAGCGAATGCAACACCGGTAAGGAAGTCGATAAGTCTCTTTGCGGTATCCTTGCCCGCAGCCTCAAGGTTAAGCACTACGGTACGGCGGTTGAGCAGATGGTCTGCAATCTGATCCGCGTTCTTGAAAGACTCGGGGCGCACTACCTTAAGCTCGATAGCATTACCGGAAATGTTTACGGGAGCGGAAGCTGCCTCGGGCGCGTAGTTATCGTCGTCCATCATTGCATCATCCTCATTCTCGGCAGCATAACCCATGTCGTAATCTTCGCCATAGGTATCCTGATCGTAATTATCGTCCTGTCTGGAATAGTTCTTGAAAAAATCCTTAAGTCCCATTTTATCCTCCAAATATGTATGTATTTTTTATTTATTTCTTAAAAACAGCCCTGCCGACACGTACGATGTCCGCACCCTCCTCTATGGCAATTTCGAAGCTTTCGCTCATTCCCATAGACAAAATCGGCATTTTTACATAGCTATCTATATTATGCGGTTTTTTTTGAAAAAAGTCAATAAAAATATTATAAGTTTCTTTAAAATATTTTCGATAATCCTCAATATTTTCGCAATTTGGAGCCATTGTCATCAATCCGCGCAGATTTATGTGCGAAAATCCGGATATCTTCTCCGCAAACGCCGGAAAGTCCTCCGGCATTATGCCGCCCTTCTGCGGCTCTCTTCCGCTATTTATCTCGCAAAGCACGTCGGTTACCACACCCGCGCTTGCGGAATGCTTTTCTATCGCCTCCGCAAGTCTCAGGGAATCAAGCGAATGGATAAGGCTGACCTTTCCTATAATGCTTTTGACCTTGTTTGTCTGCAGACTGCCGATAAAATGCAGCTCTGCGCTTTTATCAAGCGCATCGTATTTTTCGAGAAGAGACGGAACCCTGTTTTCACCAAACATCTCCACGCCGAGCGCGGCGGCGTAATTCATCTCCTCTGCGGTAGCATACTTGGATGCAACCAGAAGGCGAGGAGCATTTCCCTTTCCCGAGCGCTTTGCCGCCGCCTCCATTCTTGCGCGTATCTCCGCAAGATTTCTGTCTATGTAAGAAAAATCCTGATTTTCCATATTACCTCAATCAATAATCATGCCGTGATAAAGACCGGTGCCCGAGGTTATTATGCTGTCGTAAAGCCCGAGAGCACCGAACAGCACTACCTCCTTTTCGTACACGTTACCGTCCTTATCCTTAGCCTCTGCCATAACGGTTACGGGCTCTCCGTTTTCAGAAACGTATGCGTAGCCGTCCACGGTGCCGATAACGTCAATAACGCGGAACAAAACGGTATTGCCGAACATTGCATACACGCCCTCGCGCCCATCAACGAATCTTATGGCGGAAACGGGAACGCGGATACCGCTGTACGTCTTCAGCTTGATGGATACGTTGTGCATACGCACCATATCGAGATCCTCGGGAAGCTTGTCGCTTTCAAAAACCAGAAGCGCCCTTTCACCCTCCTCCACAGTCCGCTGAAGCAGCATATCAAGCTCAAGCCCACCGCAATCGGTAAACTCAAGCTCGTATTCCTTACCGACGTAATATTCCGCAAGGCTTGAGGTCTCCGTTTCCACAACAAGATACCACTTGCGCGAGGCGGATATTTTACCCACGGCAGTCCTTCCATCCACACTCTCCGCTCTCGATGCTATCAATGCGTCAAGCGCGGTGGGGGTAATTGCTTCAAGATTTTTCAGGGTATAAAGAGACTCTCCACCGTCACAGGAACTGTAAAAGTATCCGGCATAGGGGGCGTACACACGCGCACTTTCACCGGTAAGCCTTGAGGAAAGCGTTGCTTTTTCCGCCTTCAAAGCGTCAAGCTGTGCGGTATATCCGTGCTCCGATGAAAACACGAGATTCTTGCGATTCAAGAGGACAAGCAGCTCATCGCTTAACGCCCTCGCCTTTGCATACTCACCGGCCGCAAGTGCAGCACGCACCTGCTCCAGCTTAACGGATATGCTGTTTTCCAGCGCCTTGGTATAGGACACCGAGACGTTCTCGCCAACAGCGGATCGCTCAAGCACCGATATACGCGCGTCTATCTCCTTAAGGCGACCGGTAACGTTATCAACGTCCGCTTCCCTATATGCGGTAAGCAGAAGCTCACCCGCGCCGACGCGCTCACCGTCCGCACGAACAGCATTTATTGCACCGGAATACTGCGAATACAGCACCGTTTCATCACGGAACATATATCCGACGGCATCATAGCGCACCTCTGCGGTGGCACTTAATGCCGGGGTAACCTCCACAGCACCCTCAAAGCCGCCCGTGACGTGCCAGCAAACGTAATACACGAGTCCAAGCAGCACTGCGGAAAGAACGGCACCGATGAGAACACCCTTCAGATACACGGTGTCGAATATGTCGGAAAGCCGCCTTTTTCTGCGGTTATCCGTTTTTTTGCGCTCCGCACCGGAGGGCGGGCGCGCATTTGTGTTTTTTGCTTCGTTCATTTATCAAGCTCCAACAGCCTTGATGCCTCATCGGCCAATTTATCGAGTGATTTTCTCTTGCCGTTTTCGTCAACCGTCAAATGCTTAACGTACGGCAATGCGGCATACCACGTGGTCTGTCTTTTTGCGTATCTGCGCGTTGCGTAGGTAAGGCGCATGATTGCATCCTCGCGGCTCTCCTTACCGTCAAGATACAAAAACAGCTCCTTATAGCCTATTGCCTGTGCCGCCGCGGCGCATTTTTCAAACACGCCCTGCGCACGGAGAGCCTCGGTTTCCTCGGGAAGACCCATATCGAACATTTTTCTTACACGCGCTTCAATTACTGCGCTTCGAAGCTCCCTGTCGGAATAATTGAGCGCGATAACTCCGTAATCCTTCACACATACGCGCTGGGGTGTTTCCCTATCTACCTCGGTCTTCGTTCTGCCGCTCACCTCAATTATCTCGAGCGCGCGGATGACCCTGCGCACGTTGTTTGCGTGCATTGCTTTTGCGGCCTCGGGATCGAGAGCTTCAAGGCGACGGTACATAGCCTCCGCACCGATTTCGGCACACTCAGCCTCCAGCCTTGCGCGCACAGCCTCATCCTTAACACCCGCATCGGGCAAGCCGCCGCGCAGGAAGCAATCAAGATAAAGCCCCGTTCCTCCGCAAATCACGGGCATTTTGCCCCTATTAAGTATCTCTGCCTCCGCAGCCTCGCAAAGCGCAGAATAATCCGCCGCGGAAAAGGGCTGCTCGGGATCAAAAATATCGATCAAATGGTGCACGATACCGCGTTTTTCGGCCTCTGAGGGCTTTGCGGTACCGATATCGCATCCGCGGTATACAAGCATTGAATCGCAGGAAATGACCTCGCCGCCATACCTTACGGCAAGCTCGGTGGCAAGGTCGCTTTTACCCGAGGCGGTAACACCCGCCACAGCAATTCCGATCATATCTACTCCGTATCAGTTTATGTTGTTTTCCTTGCAGTAGGCACCTATCTCCTCAACCGAGGGCAGGCCCAAAACGCCTCCGCCCTTGTTTTCAAGCACCGCAAGCGCAACGGAAGCATATTTGGAGGCTACCTCCATGCTTTTCGTTTGCAGGAACGTGTATGCAAGCGCGGCGGCAAACACAGCAGAAGCACCGGAAACAAGTGATGCATTTTTCGCTCTGTTTGGTGTGATACTGCAGTACTTACCGTCATAAACGTAAACACCGCGCTCACTGAGCTTCATAACCACGCATTTTGTCTTTACCATTGATGCAAGCTTCACGGCGCATTTGAGGCAATTTTCCATCGTATCGGGCATTATGCGGGCAATTCTGTACGCCTGCGTCTCGTCGCATATAAATGCCTCGCACCCGCATATACTATCAAATGGGTAAGTGGCAGGTGCATTTGCGGCATCCAAAAACAGCGGTATATCCTGCAGATCAGCCATTTCCGCAATGTAAGATATATGCTCCTCGGGCATATCAAGCGATGCGCAAACGCAGTCGGGGCGCTTTGCAAACGCCTCCTCGATAAAGCTATGCCTTATCCCCTCGAATGCTCCGGGATAAAACGCCGAGCGCCTTGCACCGCTATCCTCCGCAATGGTCATAAGAAACGCCGTGGAGAGGTGCTTATCGGTATATACCGAATCAAGCGAAACGCCCTTATCGCGGCAAAAGCGCGCAAGCATATCGCCGTATCTGTCATCACCTATGCAGGTGCAAAGCACGCTGTGCGCACCAAGCTCCGCAATCGAGGCGGCGGCAACAAGCCCGAAGCCACCGGGGATTATTTCCCTATCCCCGCGCTCCACCGTCACCTCGTTAACAAGCGGGATCTTTGACATATTGCAGGTGAATTCTATTTGCGTATTACCGATCGTCAAAAACGTTTTCTCCATAAAGCTCCCCCTTGTTTTTATAGACATATATATAAATATCCAAGTTATATTTTAGCACAGTATTTTGGCGAAATCAATAGCAAAATCCCTGCTTTCCTTGTAACATAAATTTAACATTTGAATAAAATGAAATATATTGCATTTTCCAAAAATAATTGGTAAAATATATACGAAGACCGAAAAAGGAGGTTTTAGGATATGTTCTTCACAAAAAATGAAAAGCCCAATACTTTAAAGACCGTACTTGCCATCGTTGGCGGAGTTGTTGCCCTTGCAGGCATCGCAGCCGCTGTTACGGCCATAGTTAAAAGCATAAATAAAAAGCTTGCGGCAAAGGCCGAGGAAGATTGCTTCTGCGAGTGCTGCGGCGAATGCTGCTGCGAGGACGCATTCTGCGGCGAGGAGTGCACTGTTGAAGATCCCCTTACCGTTGTAGCGGAGGGCCGCGAGGTCACCGACGAGACAGAAAGCGGCGAAAGCATCTGATTTTTTTCAAAAAAATACGGCACGGTGCGTTTTGCACCGTGCCGTATTTTTTCTTTATCATCAGCCGTTAAGCCAGTCGGTCATATTGCTTTCAACGTTGAACGCGCTCAGCGCGTTTGCGGTCAATACCTCTACAGTCTGAAGGGTAATTATATCAGCCTCCGGGCGGAGGTATTCTCTCTTGTTTGTGTCCTTGTTCATTATTCTTACCTCCTTTTTACTTTGCATCATAAGCAATTGCAGAAAGTCCGTAGCTATAAAGCGCCCTTGCAAGGTCAGCGGCGGCACCCTCCGTGTTCTGCATTTCGTACACGAATGATTCAACGCTGTAGGTTACGGTCTGCACCGTGCTGTCGCCGCTTTTAAGAACGGCAACCACCTCGCTTGCAAACTCGGTTGCATTTACTGCCTCACTGTATACTATATAAGCATCGCCGTTCGCTTCTATTTCCGCTTCTTCGCCGTTTACGGTAACGGTAATACCCTCAAGAGAAGGTGCGGTAAATCTGAAATATACCTTGTTTACGTAATCAAAACGAACGCCGACTCCGACGAACTTAACGCCTTCGACCTCGGTTCCCTTTACGGAATCTGCAACATGCTTATCCTCGGTAAGCACTGTAAACCCGCTTCCGCCGGTCGTGTCCGCATTTGCAAGATTCTCCGTATCATATCCTGTGTATATCTGTGCCGCAGCACCGTAGTTAAGCATATCCGCAACCAGCACTTTAAGCTCGGCATCCTCGGGATATAGCTCTATAAGAGAATCAAGATAATCGCGGATAGTTCCGGTGTGAGTATCAAGAACCTCGCCATCCTTTACAAGCTCTGCCTTTATTTCAACCAGCATTCCCTGAGGAGGAATATGGGCAAGAGTGTACTTATAAAGGCCTGCGCTCTCATCGTATTCTCCGCTTACCGTTATCTCCTTGCCGTCAACGGTGAATCTCATCTCTGCCGTAACGTCATCATCCGTGAGATCTGCGTATACGTTGTAGGAAAGGTCTGCGCTTACGGTCATATTCACAAATTCAATATCACTGGTTAGGGTAACGCAAAGTATAGGATATCCGTTTTCATCAACCGTCCATCCTTCTCCGAGAATTGCAACTGCCGTTCCGTCAGTGAGCTGTTCTTCCGTTAACAAAGTGCCCTCTGTTCCCAAAATCTCATCGGAATTACCGCCTATGTAGAATACACAGTCCGTAATAACAGATTGATTGGTACCCAGATCCGCTATAGCTTGCATTTTGGTACCTGTCATTGCAGTTACGTGCGCGAAGCAGTTGCTTATCTTATCGTTTTTATAGCCGTCAGAAATAATACCGGATACAGTACCCCCGGAAATGCTTCCGTTAAAATAGCAATTTTTTATATTATTTTCTAAGTAACTACTGTCAGACCAAGCTACGATACCTCCGCATTCCGCTTTGTTTGCGGAAATATCGGCAGACACACTGCAGTTATAGATTCCGTAAGGCTTTCCTGCACCCACCTGCATATTGTAATAATCCATGTATTCATAGTACATGTCGGACGTAATAGCGGTTATGCCGCCGACCTCATACATAGAGCCGGCAACTTCACCATTTATTATCGTACCGTTTTCCACAGAACAGTTTGTAAAATTACAAATATCAGAAAAGCCAACGATTCCGCCGGTATATGAAATATTATCGACTGCAGCATTTTGCACAACGGTGCAGCCTACGGTCTTTACATTTTCAAAGCTTGCAGCAATAGCAGATGCGGCAACAATGCCGACGTAAATATCTCTTCCGGATTCAGGAGCAAGATCGGCGCGAATCGATGACGAGCAATTTTCAAAAGTAAGATTCATGATCTGTGCATGTACAAGCTGATCAAAAAACGCCGAGGAGTATTCATCGGTAGCAATGCTTCCGTCGGGATCTTGTGAATCGTATCTTTTTTCGGTGGCAGCCAAATTGATTATTTTATACCCGTTTCCGTCGTACACACCGCAGAAGCTAAACGGCGACCAAGCTACACCTGCCAAGTCAATGTCGCATATTTGCTTAAAATAGTAGCCGTGAAATCCACCCAGACCACAGCTATCCGCGGCATCCAATGCACCTGATTCATCAGCATAGATGGCTTCTCTGAGATCAAAAAGATCCTGAGCCGATGAGATCAAATAGGGATCCTCTTGGGTACCGGAGCCTCCGCTGAAGGCCGGCAGTTCCGTAGCACTTGCTAAAAATGCAACGTTCGGCATCACTGCCGCAACCGTAAGCACTGCAAGGATCAAGCTTAAAATTTTCTTTTTCATAATACCTCCAAGTATTTTCGAATTTATATTCATTTTACTTTTATCCGTTTTATGCCCGAACGCGGTATGTGCATAGTCCCGAATCCGGTGTTATTTCGCCGCCAAGCTCAAACGAAGCGTAATCGCAGCAAAAACATTTCTTAACGGCACCCGAAGTGTCGCTGCGCGCAAAAAGCCATTCCGTTACGGCAAGGTCTGCCGTTGCGGAATGGCTTTTTATCAATCAAAAAACTGCAAGCGGAAAAAGACAGGGTTATCTCGTCTGTCTGTCTGTCTGTCTGAAAGATTATAGCAGTTCATATTTCAACTCGCAAGTATTTTTAATTCGTTTACCGCATTATATTACATTTTTGGCAATTATAAGCGGTATAACATAAGTTTTGTTTTATCTTGCCTTGGTTGCAATCTCAAGTGCGAGCTTGGAGAGGAAGTCGTTGAGGGGCATAGTCTCGTTTGTGCCCTCCTTACGGTTACGCACTGCAACGGTGCCGTCTGCCGCTTCCTTTTCACCGACTACTACGGCGTAGGGGATCTTTTGGATCTGCGCCTCGCGGATCTTGTAGCCGATCTTCTCGTTTCTGAGGTCGGTCTCAACGCGAACGTTCATATTCTCAAGCGCTGCTGCAACCTGCTTTGCGTAATCTGCGCAAGCATCGCTTATGGGCATTACGCGCACCTGAACAGGGGCAAGCCAAGTGGGGAACGCGCCTGCATACTTCTCGATAAGAAGCGCAAGGGTACGCTCGTAGCAGCCCATGGAGGT